>JAOTVO010000099.1 GCA_029863355.1 Candidatus Krumholzibacteriia bacterium | reverse complement strand
AGTAGAGGATGCCCTCGACGGTGTCGCGGCGCGGCCCGGCCCAGCGCGCAACCTGGCTACGCGAGAGCCGCCGCTCCTTGGGCTTCTCGTTGAGGTCGATCGCGCGGCGCTTGTCGGCGAAGGCGCCGTCGCGCATCCGCGCGCTCATCAGCTCGGGGATCGTCGAAGCGGTGGACTCGAAGAAGACGAGCCGGCCGCCGTCGGGCTGCGCGGCGACCAGGCGCACGCTCCTGTCGCTGTGCAGTGCGCGCAGGATCGGCCTGCGGTCGGGCGCGAACTCGACGAACGCGATGCGGTCGCGCACGCCGTCGGCCAGCGCCGCCACCACGCCGCCGGCCACGGGGAAGTAATCGCCGCCGAGGCCCTGGGGCCACGCGTCGGTCACCGCGTGCAGGGAGTCGGCCTCGACGTCGTAGTAATAGAGCTGCGAGATGGCGACGAACGTTCGCGCGGAATCGCTGGCGATGTCGCGCCGGCAGTAGAAGCCCTTGCCGGCGGCGTCCCACTTGAAGTCGAAGATGTCGACGTGGGGCGCCGGCACGATCTCGCGCCGCGCTCCGGTGGCGAGGTCGGTGAGGAACTGCCGCGGCGGTGTGCGGTAGTCGTACTCGAAGTCGACGTCTTGGTTCTCGCGCGTGACCACGCGCCGCCGGTCGGGGGAGAGGGCGAACTCCTCGATCACACCGTCGTTCGTGGTAATCCGCACCGTCCTTTTGGCGGAGAAGTCCACGCGGAACAGGCGCACGGGGGGATAGTGCTCCTGGTCGGCGACGACGACGACGTCGTCCTTGTCGCGCGCCAGGCGTCGCTCGCGGAGCGTTGAGTCCTCCCGCGCCGCATAGACGATGGTGTGCGCGTCGAGCCAGTCGAAGGCAATCACGCCGGTGGCCGCGCTCGTCACCTTCTCCGCCTCGCCCCCGCGCAGATCGAGCACGTAGACCTGAGGCGTCGCGTCCTTGCCGCGCTTGCCGACGAAACCCACCTTGCCGCCGTCGATGGAGAAGCGCGGCGCGCGGTCGTCATCGCCGCGGGTGAGTTGGACCGTCTCGGGGCCGTCCAGGCGCGTGAGATAGACCGTGCGACGCCTGAGGTTGCGCTCGAGGTCGGCCGCCGTCTTGACCCAAACCAGGGAGCGGCCGTCGCCGGAAAGATGGAACTCGCCGGCGGCCTCCAGCGCCACCACGTCGCTGGCGGTGAGGGTCGCGGGCGCCGCCGCGGGGGCAGGGTGGGCCGCTGTGCACGCGAGCGCGAGGATGACGAACATTCTCATGGCTGCTCCTTAGTCGGGTCCGTTCTCGGGGGGACGGGGAATTCTAGACCGATGGTTCGGGAATTGGGAATCCCAATCATTCCGTTGACGCCCCCCGGTGCCCGCTCTAGTATTACCGCGTTCAACAATCCCTTCTATGGGGGGAGGAAGCCAATGGACTTTGTTTCGTTTCGCTCCGTCCTGGTGACGTTGAGCGTGCTCAGCATGTTCGTGGCCCTGCTGACGAACTACTGGCGTTTCGGCAACATCGACCTCGCCGGCCGCTGGGCCAACATGAGGGGCATCTATCTGCGCGCGGTCGTGGTCGGAGTGGCGCTCGCCGCGGTCCTCCGGGCCAACATCCTCGACATCCTCCAGAATCCGGAGGGCCCCGCGCGGCTCTTCGGCTGGTTGAGCTTCCCGTGGCGCGACTACGTCACGCCCACCGAGAAGACGCTGGGTCTGATCGACGAGGTGGTCGGCATCGTGGTGACCGGTGTCGTACTGGCGTTCCTCAGCAAGCTGTGGAACGACTTGTTCGACCTGATCTACGAGTTCAAGCGCTGGTTGCGCGGCAAGGCCAACACGCTCAAGCCCGAAGAGGGCACCTCGCGGCCGGCTCCCGTCGTGCATCCGCCCCGCGGGGGCCGGCGCGGCCGGCGCGGCCGGCGCGGCGGCGGCGAGGGCGAGCACCGCAGTGACCGCGACTTCCGCGACCGCGACTTCCGGGACCGGGACCGCGACCGCGACCGGGGTCCGGGAGGCTAGTCCGTGACGCGCAGCCCGACGGGCACAGCGCGGGTTCGCTTGGCCATGGCCGCCGTCTGGGCGGCCATGGCCGTTTTCTGCCCGCTCGGCGCCGGCGCCGCGCTCGCGTTCGACCGCCCGGGCGGCGCGCCGGCGCGTTGGGTGCGCGTCGAGGTGGCGAGCGCCGGGGAGTTGGCGGCGGCCGTCGGGAGCCTCAGCCGTGGCCTGCCCGACGGCGCCGCGGGCGTGGAGATCGCCCTCGCGCCGGGCGACTACCACCTCTCGCCGCAAAACGCCGTCGACTCGACCTGCGGGAACTGCGAAGATCCGGCGCGGCCGGTGCCGGTGACCGCGGGGCTGCGGGTTAGCGGCACCGGCATCTACCTGGTGGGCGACGGGCGCGGCGAAGCGGTGATCCACACCCACGCCGGCTACGGGATCTGGTTCGACGGGTGCCGGGACTGCGGGCTCTCCGGCCTCACCGTCACCGGCGGCGAGCGCGACACCGCGCAGGCGGCGACAGACGCCGCCATCGTCGTGCAGCGCTCCAGCGTCGTCATCGCAGACTGCGTCATCCGCGACAACATCGGCGACGCCGAGACCATCGCGCGCGTCGTCGTCGGCATCATGGGCGTGTGCGGCCGCGAAGAATCGTTCACGTACCTGCGCAACTGCGAGATCCTGCGCAACTCGTGGGACGGCGTTGCCCTCTACCGCGACGCCGAGGCGGTAATCGAGCGCAACGTGATCGACGGCATAGACGGCGCGGGCCGCGCGGCGGGCGGCGGCCGCGGGGTGGGAATCGGGGTGACGTGGAACGCCCGCGCCGTGATCGAGAAGAACCTCGTGCGGCGCTACTGGAAAGGGGTGGGCATCTTCGTCGACGCCGACGTGGAGATGCGCGTCAACTTCATCGAGCGCATGCGCGCCTGGGGCATCGCCTACTGGGACGCCGGCAGGGGTTCCCCACGCGCGGTGATCGACGAGAACGTGGTCTACGACTGCGGCGCGTGCGGCATCTCCGTGACGCGCGCGAAGCCCTTCGCCGCGGACGAGACCCCGGGACGGCTCACGCGCAACATCGTCGTGCACACGGCGCAGAATCCCGACTACGACGATCCCGAGGCCTATTGCCACCAGTGCGCGCTCGCCCTGCACGCCGTGCCCGAGGGGTTTTACATCGCGCACAATCTCTACTACGACAATCGGCGCGCGAACGAAGATCTCTTTCAAGGCGACACGGCTCGCGAGATGTTCTGGCGCAAGCGCCGCGCCTTCGTACGCAAGTACCGCAACACGCCCATCGGCGTGGGCGGGCGCTTGAACTTCCACGACAGCTTTTTTCTCCAGCGCTACACGCGCCGGTGAGCGCGGAGAGGAGCAGAAGAGCGGCACCATGCGCGAGCGCACCATCGACGGAATCACCTTCCTCACCTTCGATCGCTTCGACGCCGACGCACGCGTGAGCTGCCTGGTGACCACGCGCACCGGCGGCGAGAGCGCGCCGCCATACGACGCGCTCAACCTGGGCCTGCGCTGCGGAGACGACGCGGAGGCGGTGGCGCGCAATCGCGCGCGCGTGGCCGGGCTCGTCGGCGCGCAGGCGCTCACCACGGGCAACCAGATGCACCACTGCCGCGTGGCCGTGGTCGGGAGCACCGACGCCGGCCGTCGCTTCGAGGACACCGACGCGCTCGTCAGCGCCGAGGCGGATGTGGCGCTGGCCGTGCTCGTCGCCGACTGCGCGGCGGTGATGCTGTACGACCCGGTGGCCGGCGCCGTCGGCGTCGCCCACGCGGGCTGGCGCGGAACGCTGGCCGGGGCGGCGGCCCGCACGGCGGCGGCCATGGCCATGACCCTGGGCGCGGAGCCGGAGCGCATGGTCGCGGCCATCGCCCCGTGCATCGGACCCTGCTGCTACGAGGTGGGACCCGAGGTCGCCGCCGCCTTTCGCGCTTCGCACGCCGTGATCGCCGACGAGATTCTCGCGGTGGGACCGCGCGGGCGCGAGATGCTCGACCTGTGGCGGGCCAACCGGCTGCAGCTGGTCGCGGCGGGCGTGCCCGAGGCGCACGTCGAGGTGGCGCGCGCCTGCACGGCGTGCGAGACCGGTCGCTTCTTCTCGCACCGGGCCGAGCGCGGCAGGACGGGACGCTTCGCGGCGGTGATCGCCCGTCACGCGCGTGCGCCGAGGCGCTGGTAGCCGCTGGGTGTCGAGTGAACGATCGCCCGGCGCTTGCGCGGACGCCGTCTCGCGGGTATCATTCAAAGGCGCACTCACCGAGGAGTCACGATGAAGCGTTTGCCCTTCCGCTCGATTTCGCCGGCGACGATCACCGCACTCGTCTGCATCGTCGCACCCGCTACGCTCCCGCTCGCGGCACGGGCCGGAGTCGGTCCCCGCGCGGCGCACGCCGAGGAGGTGGAGATCACGGTCACGCACGTGGCGGGCAACGTCCACATGCTCACCGGGAGCGGCGGCAACATCGGCGTCTCCGTGGGCCGGGACGGGATCCTCCTCGTGGACGACCAGTTCGAGCCGCTCGCGCCCAGGATCCGCGCGGCGCTGGCCGAGATCGGCGAGGGCGCGCCCGCCTTCGTGCTCAACACCCACTTCCACGGGGACCACACCGGCGGCAACCCCGTGTTCGGCAAAGAGGCGACCATCATCGCTCACGTCAACGTGCGCGAGCGCCTCTCCACGTCGCAGGAGGTGCGGGGAGAAACGCGCCCGCCCATCGACGCGGACGGGTGGCCCGTGATCACGTTCGACGAGTCCGTGCACGTGCATTTCAACGACGAGGAGATCCTGGTCGTGCACGCGCCGCGCGGACATACGGACGGAGACGCCATCGTCTACTTCACCGGGTCCAACGTGCTGCACATGGGTGACCAGCTCTTCACCGGACACTTCCCCTACGTCGATCTCGACCACGGCGGCACCGTCGCGGGCTATCTGGCCAACATCGAAGAGGTGCTGGAGATGGGGCTGCCCGAGGACGTCAAGGTCATCGTCGGCCACGGGCCGCTTTCCACGCTCGACGACGTGCGCGCTCAGCGCGACATGATCGAAGGGACGGTACGGATCGTGCGCGGACGCATGGCGGCGGGCAAGTCGCTCGACCAGATCAGGCAGGAGGGGTTGCCCGCGCAATACGCGTCGTTTGACTGGGACTTCATCCCCGCCGACACCTGGGTGGAGACCATCCACCGCAGTTACGAGGAGTGAACGATGAGCGAAAAGCAGGTGGACCTCGCCGGCTATTACAACAACGGCATGTCGTGGAGCGAGTTCATGGAGGGCGCGCGCGAGAACGTCGAGCGCATGCGCCGCTTCTATGACGACTTCGAGTTCGACGAGGACACAACCGCGTTCTTCAACGGCCGCACGCCGCTGCAGGTGCTGGCCATAGTGGAGGACTGGTGCCCCGACGTCGCGGCGAACGTGGCCATGCTGGCCAAGATAGCGGACGAAGTACCGGGCATGGAGCTTTCGCTCGTGCGCCGCGACGAGAACGCCGAGCTGATGGACGCGTATCTCTCCGAAGGTCGCCGGCGCCTCCCCACCATCATCTTCATGGACATGACCTTCCGCGAGCTGGCGCGCTGGTCGGGCCGGCCCAAGTCGGCGGACGCCTGGATCCTGGGCGAGGTCGTCAAGAAACGCCGGTGGGACGAGATGTCGGAGCAAGAGCTGGCGGCATTCAACGAGGAGTACGACCGCCGTTTTCGCGAGGGCTACGCGCGCGAGGCGCTGGCCGAGTGGCAGATGCTCCTGGAGGACGAGGAGTTCTGATGTCCGAGGGCTGGGTCACCATCGCCACGTTCGTCGAGCCCACCGAGGCGCACCTCGCCCGCACGCGCCTCGAGGCCGAGGGGATCCCGTGCGTCCTGACCAACGAGTTCCTCGCGCGCGTGCTCCCGTCGGCGGCGGTGGGCGGCGTGCGCCTGCTGGTGGCGCCCGCGGACCAGCGGCGCGCCCGCGACCTCCTGCGCCCCCGGCCGCACCTGGTGGTCCTGGCCGAGCCGGGCGCCGAGTCGACGCCCGAAGGCGACCGCATCTGCCCGCGCTGCCGCTCCTACGACGTCTATTTCTTCGAGCACGACGGCGGCTACTCCGCCCTCCTGGAACTCTTCTTCGGCTTCCTGCGCCCGTGGCGCTCGCACAAGTGGATGTGCAAGGAATGCGGCTACGAGTGGAAGGAGCGCGCTTCCGGCTGACCGCTTGACACCGCCGGCCACCACGGTGGTAGCCTGTGCGCAGGCGGGCCCACCCACGCCGGTCGCCGCCCCAAGATGGAATCGCACACCAACGCAAACGCCCTCTCCGCGCAGCTGCGCGCGACCCACCGCGTGGCCGTGCTCGTCGCCTACGCGATGGGGGCCAGCCTGGCCGCCTATGCGGTGGTCGTGGAGGTTCTGGCCCGCGCACAGCAGTCCTCGGCGCCGGCGGTCACCGAGGCCTTCCGCTGGATCTTCTACGGCGTGGCAGCCATGATCGTCTTCGCCACCCACGTCGTCCACGCCGTGCTCGCGCAGGGCGTGCGCCGCGCGCAGCCGGACGAGCGCCCGGCCAAGCTCGCCGCGGCGAGCCTGGTCACGCTCGGCCTGGCCGAAGCCCCGGCTATCCTCGGGCTCGTCCTGTACATCGTGTGGCGACAGCACACGGACTTCTACGTGCTCTGTGCTTTCTCGCTCTACTTGATCATCCGCCACTTTCCGCGCTTCGCCGAGTGGGAACGACTCGCGCGGCCGGGGACGTGAGAAAACGAGAGGGAAGACAATGGTCGACTTCCGCAACTACGAGGCGATGAGCTTCGACTGCTACGGCACGCTTATCGACTGGGAGAGCGGCATCCTGGACACGCTACGCGCGTTTCGCGACGGGCACGGCATCGAAGCGAGCGATGCGGAGCTCCTCGACTGCTACGCACTCGCCGAGGCGCGCGTGCAGAGCGGCTTCTACCGGCCCTACAAGGAGGTGCTGCGCGAGGTGACGAAGAAGATCGCCGCTCACTTCGGCGTCAAGGGCAAGTTCGACGAGAAGGCACTGTGCAATTCGTTGCCGACTTGGAAGCCCTTCGAGGACACCGTACCAGCGTTGCGCTTGCTCGCGCGGCACTTCCGCATCGCCGTCATCTCCAACATCGACGACCACCTCTTCGCCCGGACCGCCGAGGTGCTGGAAGTGCCGTTCGACTGGGTGATCACGGCCCAGCAGGTGGAGGCGTACAAGCCCGCCCTCAAGAACTTCTACCGGGCCAAAGACGCCATGGGCGTGCACCCCTCGCGCATCGTCCATGTGGCACAGAGCCGCTTCCACGACGTCGCGCCGGCGAAGACGCTGGGTTGGACCGCCGTGTGGGTGGACCGCGCGCGGCGCGTGCCCGACGCCCGGCGGCGCGAGTCGGTGGACTGCCGCCCCGACCTCACCGTACCCGACCTCGCCACCCTGGCCGGGATCGTGCGCGGGCAGCGGGGCGAAGCACCGCCTCGCCCCGAGGCGGCGGAGTTCATCATCTGGGGGCCGAACTAGCGGACGACGGCGAACTTCCGGGTCGCGGATCCCAGGGGACCGGCGATGCGCAGGAAGTACATGCCCGAGGCGAGCGCCGACGTATCCAGCCACTCCACGCCGACCCCGTCGCCGCCCGCGCGCGTCACCCTCTCCAGCACTCTGCGACCGGCGACGTCGAACACCTCCATAGCGACGTCTCCGCCGGCGGGCGTGGAGAACTCGACCATCACCAGCCCGCGCGCCGGATTGGGGGAGAGCGAGCGAATGGCGAGCGGGGCCGGCGGGCGCTCGTTCGCCACGGCGGTCTCCACCGTGCTCGATCGCAGGATCACCCCGTCGGGGTCGAGCACCACCAACACTGGTTGTGACGATACGGCAAGCTCGAAGTTCTGCGTGCGCTGATCGTTCTGAACGACGAATCGCTCTTCGCCCATCGTCGTGAACACCGCGATGACCAACGGCATCTCGAAGACGCTCACGTTCGACTGCGGCAACTCCTGCGTCTGCGCCACCCACGCCCACACGGTGTACCCGCCGGCCGACGGGTGCCAGAAGCTGGATAGCTGGTAGGACGGGTATCCCGTCCCCGACGTCACCCACTGGTCGAAGAAAGCACTCAGGTCGAGCCCCGATTCGGTCTCGGCCACGCGCTTGAAGTCCGCCGTGCTGGCCACACCGTAGGCGACGGCCGGATCGGCGGCGTATACGCGGAGAATATCCTTGAAGACCGCGTCACCCACCACGTAGCGAAGCATGTTGAGAACGACGGCGCCCTTGGCATAGACGCGCGAGCCGGCGAACATGTTGCTGACGCTGGTCGTGTCTTCCAGAACCAGCGTGCCCACCGCGCTCTTGGCCGAGTTGTACCTGGCCGCCAGCACCGACTCGTAGGTTCCCGGGTACGTGCTCGATCGCTCTTCCCAGTAGACCAGCTCCCCGTAGGTGGCAAACCCCTCGTTGAGCCAGAGCTCCGGCCAGGTGCGCGGCGAGATCTTGTCGCCGAACCACTGGTGCGCGAGCTCGTGCGCGACCAGCCCGAAGGAAGACCCCCCCATCGAGCTCATCGTCTGATGCTCCATGCCGCCGCCGAATGTGACCTCGGCGTGGCCGTACTTCTCGCTGGCGAAGGGGTAGGGTCCGAACCAGTCCTCGAAGACTTCGAGCATGTCCCATACCTGGGCCC
>JAOTVO010000098.1 GCA_029863355.1 Candidatus Krumholzibacteriia bacterium | reverse complement strand
CGCTTCCGCCTGCTTCTTTTCCTCCTCCTCTACGCGACGCGCGACTTCGCGCACTTCCGCGGGGAGATCGCTCGTCACCCGCCAGGGCCCCATGACGTCGCTCGCCGAAAACCAGTGCGCGCCCCCCTTGAGGTAATAGCGCGCGGAGGCCTTGTCCCGCAGGATGAAGAACGGCGTGTTGATAACGTACTGGAGCTCGTAGCCCTCCAGGGCCGCCAGCTTGGGCTCGCCGTCGAGCAGGACGAGCACGGCCGCGCGGGGGCGCACGATGATCTCCGGCGGGTCGTTCTTGAAGGCGTCCCGCGGCGCGTGGCCGCTGGCCGCTTCGGCGGCGGCGAGAAAGTCGTCCAGCGAGAGAACGATCTCCCAGCGCGGGATTTCGCTCTCGAGAAAACGGCTGAGCGCTTCGACATGCTCCTGCGCGGCATCGGGGAACTTGGCCGCGGCGACCTCGATCTCCTCGCAGGTGACGGTCCGCGTCTCCGTGTCCGTCGCCATGCGCGCGCTGAACCAGACGGCGCCGAACGACGGGGCGTCGGAGCCCTTCGGGGTCACCGACACCGCGGCCCGGGCCTCGAGCCGGTCCCCCCGGTACGACTCGATCTGGGGCTGATAGACCACGACGCGGCCGCCTTCGGCGTCGAGCTGGAGCGGCCACTCCACGGACTGGGCGCGGGCGGCCGCAGCGATCGCGAGCAGCACGACGAAGGCGACGCGCGTTCTCGACGGGACTCTCGTGCTCATCTCGTGAACCTCCTGGGGCGCGGCTTGTGCCCATATGCTAGAATGGACCCCCGCGAGGGTCAACGAGAACCGAGCCATGGCCACGAAGAAGGAAGAACCGCGACCCAGCTGTGAATGGCCTTCGGGCGACCCCCTCATGATCGCTTATCACGATCGCGAGTGGGGCGTGCCCCTCCACGACGACCGCAGGCTCTTCGAGTTCCTCGTTCTGGAAAGCATGCAGGCGGGACTATCCTGGCGGACGGTCCTGCACAAGCGCGAGAACTTCCGCAAGGCGTTCAGCGGTTTCGATCCCCGGCGCGTCGCGCGCTACACAGCCAAGGACGTGGCTCGCCTGATGGGCGACGCCGGCATCATCCGCAACCGGCAGAAGATCGAGGCGGCCATCAACAACGCGCGCCGCTTCCTGGAGGTGCAGAAGGAGTACGGCGACTTCGACCGCTACATCTGGGGGTTTGTCGGCGGCAAGCCCATCCGTAACCGCTTCCGCAAGCTCTCCGAGCTGCCCGCGCGGACGGAGCTGTCGGATGCCGTCGCCAAGGATCTCAAGGCGCGCGGCTTCAAGTTCCTGGGGTCCACCGTTGTTTACGCGCACATGCAGGCGACGGGAATGGTCAACGATCACCTCGTGCGTTGCTTCCGGTACAAGGAAGTGCAGGCCCGCGCGTGACGATCGAGTCCCTCTCCCGGACGCGCTGCAGCGACTACATCACCTGGGCCAAGCAGCGCCCGGCCGTGCGCTACGACCTGGCGCGCAGCGGCGTGCCGTCGGTCGATCTCGCGCCGCTGGTGCCGTCGCTCGATTATGTGCTGGCGCAGGACCGCCACGAAGAGGGCTGGCCGCCGCTCGTCGAGCGGATCGCGGGGCGGTACGGGGTGGAGGCGGAGCGGGTGGTGGTGGTACACGGGACCTCAATGGCCAATCACCTGACCTGCGCCGCGCTCCTCGATCCAGACGACGATGCACTCGTCGAGCACCCGGTGTACGACCCCCTGGCGGCCGTTCCCCGCTACCTCGGCGCGCGCGTGATACCGTTCGCGCGGCCGGCGACGGCCGGCTTCGCGCCGGACCTCGGCGCCATTCGCCGCGCCGTCACGCCGCGCACGCGGCTGATCGTCCTCTCCGACCTGCACAATCCGAGTGGTGCGCGTCTAGACGATGCGGCCCTCTCCGGCCTGGAAGCACTCGCGACCGCGAACGACTGCCGCGTGCTCGTCGACGAGGTGTACCTGGAGTTTCTGTACGCGCGCGGGGCGCGCACCGCAGCGCGGCGCTCGGAGCGCTTCGTAACCACCCGCAGCCTCACCAAGGCGTACGGCCTCGACCGCCTGCGCGTGGGCTGGATCATCGCCGAACCGGCGCTGGCCGAGCGTATGCGCCGCCTGCACGACCTCTTCGCCGCGGCGGTGTCGCACCCCGCCGAGCGGCTGGCTGCCGTGGCCCTCGCGCACGCGGACGCGCTGCTGGCGCCGACGGTCGCGCGGCTCGACGCGCACCGGGCCATCGTGGAGGATTTCGTGGGCGCGCAGCCACGTCTCTCCTGGACGCCGCCCGCCGGGGGCACGGTCGGTTTCATCCGCCTGGACGGCGGCGGCGTGGACGCGCTCGTCGAGCGGCTCGTTGGGCGCCACGACACGATCGTCACCCCCGGGCGCTTTTTCGGCGCCGGCGACTGCTTCCGTATCGGCTGGGGTCTGGAGACGGACGTGCTAGAGGAGGCGCTGACGCGCGTGGGGCGCGCCCTGGCAGAGCAGTAGCCATGCTCCGGGACCGCACGCACTGGATCTTCGACCTCGACGGCACGCTCACCGTCGCCGCCCACGATTTCGACGCCATCCGCCGCGAGCTCGCCCTCGAGCCACGCATCCCCATCCTCGAGCAGCTGGCCCGGCTGGCGCCCGACGACGCCGAGCCCAAGCGCGCGCGCCTCGAAGAGATCGAGCTGGAGGTGGCGCTGCGCGCCGAGCCGCAGCCCGGCGCGCACGAGCTGCTCGACGCGCTGCACGCGCGCGGCGCGGTGCTCGGTATCCTCACGCGCAACCGCAAAGCCACCGCGCTGCGCACGCTCGACGCCTGCGCCCTGACCGCGTACTTCGATGCCGGCTACATCCTCGGCCGCGAGGCATGCCCGCCCAAGCCCAGCGCCGACGGCATCCGCGCGCTGCTCGCGGCGTGGAAGGTACTCCCCGAGCGGGCCGTCATGGTGGGCGATTTTCTCTTCGACATGGTGGCGGGACGAGAGGCGGGCGTGACCACCGTCCTGCTCGACGTGACGGGCCGGGGGGAGTGGGCGCCCCGCGCCGAGGTGGCCGTGGGCAGCCTGGCCGAGCTGACGGCGCTGCTGCGCTGAGAGACGAACGCCCCGGCCGGCGGCCAGGGCGTTCGCGTCGGGCTCTAGCGGGAAACGGGTCGTCTACTCTCCCAGCCAGTAGATGATGCCGCCCTTGAGCATGATCTGGTTGACGTCGCTCACGATGCGGAACCACAGCTCGGCGACGATGTCGAGCCTCTCGCCGACGGTGAAGTTGCTGCCGCCGCCGAGGTCCAAGCCGATCTTGACCTTGGTGTCGCTGCCACCACCCGCGACCCCAATGCCCGGTATGCTGAAAGACGGGGCGCTGGTCTTGACGAAGTGGATGCCCAGGCCGCCGCCGGCGAAGGGCTTGATCTTGGGGTTGCTCGTGATGTCGAACCGGTAGGTGACGCGCCCGGCGAAGGCAAAGTCCTTCACGCTGTACTCGTAGGTCAGGAAGTTTTCGGACTTCGACCAGAAGTCGAACACCGCGTCGAAGGCGACGTGTGGCGCAAAGGTCCCGAAATTGGCCATCACGGAGAGGTTGAAGGCGGCGCCGAGGTCCTCGGGGTCGGCGATCCCGATGCCGCCCCCGATGCCCTTGAACCCGAGATCGGCCTCGGCCAGCGCCGCCGTGGCCAGGGTCGCACAGATCATCATCGTCAGAACGGTTGTCAGCCATTTCTTCATGGTCGATACGCCTCCTCGTGTTGCTCGTCCGGCCGGCGAAACCCCTTCGCCGACGCCGGCCTTGCACTGTCTAACCACAAGGGGCGGAATGGGGCAAGGAAAAACCTCGGCGCCCTTGTGCTAGAATGGCGGGGCGCCCCCGGCGGCGAGATCGGGGTGGCGGAGCGGGCGGCCCGGGGGCATACTGGGCCGTACCCGGCCCGAGCCCCCCGCGGCGGGCGGGGGCGGGATACTGGAGAAAGGAAACCGTGGCAGCACCCACCGAGACCAAGAACCTGGCGATGTTCTGCGACTTCGAGAACATCGCGATCGGCGCCAAAGAGGCCAAGTACGCCGGCTTCGACATCAGAAAGGTGATCGAGCGCCTGCTCCTCAAGGGGGCGATCGTCGTCAAGAAGGCCTACTGCGACTGGGACCGCTACAAAGAATACAAGAAGACGATGCACGAGGCTTCCTTCGAGCTCATCGAGATTCCGCACGTACGCCTCTCGGGCAAGAACTCGGCGGACGTGAGGCTCGTCGTGGATGCGTTGGATCTTTGCTACACCAAGGAGCACGTCGATACCTTCGTGGTCGTGAGCGGCGACTCGGACTTCTCGCCCCTGGTGAGCAAGCTCCGCGAGAACAACAAGGTCGTGATCGGCGTGGGCGTGAAGAACTCCACGTCCGATCTGCTCATCGCCAACTGCGACGAGTTCATCTTCTACGACGATCTAGTGCGCCGCGAGGAAGTCGAGCAGCGCCAGCGCAAGAAGCGCCCGCGGCGCAAGGCGGCGCCCAAGGGCGGCAAGGCCGCCCCCGGCGTGAAAGAAGAGAAGGACGACGACCGTGTACAGCGCGCGATGGACCTCGTCATCGACACCGTGGAGGCGCTCATGGAGGAGCGCGGCGAGGAGGAGATCATCTGGGGCTCGATGGTCAAACAGGCCATCAAGCGCCGCCAACCGGGATTCAACGAGTCGTACTACGGCTTCCGGACCTTCAGCCGTGTGCTGGAGGAGGCGCAGTCGCGCGGCCTGCTCGAGATCCATCTCGACGACAAATCGGGCGGCTACATCATCAAGGACGTGTTCTTCGAGGAATGACCCCGCCGACCACCGCAACCTGTTGATAGACAGCACTTTGCATCCACGGCCGAGCCGAAAAAGCAGTTTATTGATGCGCGGGAAAGCGCTATTATTCTGAGGTGGCAGGCCGGAAATTCGCCAGGGTGGGGGACGTCCTTCCCGCCGTTCTCAGACGGCTCGGACTCGAGCAGAGATTCAAGGACCAGCACATTCTCGGCCTGTGGCCCGACGTCGTGGGCCCGCAGTTGGCGGAGCGCACCCGTGCGCTGCGCATCGACCGCGGGGTTCTCTACGTGCGCGTGACGCACGGCGCGTGGATGCAGGAGTTGCACTTCATGGAGAAGGAGCTCGTCGAGAGACTCCGCGCGCGCGCGCCAGGGGCCGATCTGAAGCGAATCCGGTTTACAGCCAAGGACAGCGCCTGATCGCGGCACAAAAGGACACCGATGACGAACATGCCCGCGCCCGAAATTGAAAGGGACAGAATGACTCAGCAGGAATACACCGCGAAAAAGATCCAGGTGCTGAAAGGCCTCGAGGCCGTGCGCAAGCGCCCGGCCATGTACATCGGGAGCACCGATCTCCACGGCATGCACCACCTCGTCTACGAGGTCGTCGACAACTCGGTGGACGAAGCGCTCGCCGGCTTCTGCACGGATGTCGAAGTGATCATCCACGCGGATGGACGTGCGAGCGTGACGGACAACGGCCGCGGTATCCCCGTGGACATGCACCTCGAGCAGCGCCGGCCGGCGGTGGAAGTCGTCATGACCACGCTGCACGCGGGCGGCAAGTTTGAGCACGACGCCTACAAGGTCTCGGGCGGCCTGCACGGCGTGGGCGTATCGGTGGTCAACGCGCTGTCGGAGTGGCTGGAGGTGGAGATCTGGCGCGACGGCAAGACGTATTTCCAGCGCTACGAGAGGGGCAAACCGGCCGCCGACCTGGCCGAGCGTGGCCCCACCGACCGTTCCGGCACCCTGGTGACGTTCCTCCCCGACGCGCAGATTTTCGGGAAGATCGACTACAACTTCGAAACGCTCGCGCAGCGACTGCGCGAGCTGGCGTTCCTGAACCGCGGGCTCAAGATCGTTTTCGAGGACCGGCGGCCGACCAAGCCCAAGCGCCACGACTTCCAATTCGACGGCGGCATCGTGGAGTTCGTGAAGTACATCGACCAGACCAAGACCCCGCTCATGCCTGACCCGGTGTACATCCATACGGAGAAGGACGGGATCGACGTAGAGATCGCACTCGAATACACCGACGGCTACGCCGACAACGTGTTCACGTTCGCCAACAACATCAACACGCTCGAGGGCGGCTCGCACCTGGTGGGTTTCAAGGCGGCGCTCACGCGCTCCCTCAACAATTACGCGCAGGCGGCCAACTCCTTCAAGAAGGAGCGCTACACGCTCGGCGGCGACGACGTGCGCGAGGGACTGACGGCGATCGTGAGCGTCAAGCTCTCTGAGCCGCAGTTCGAGGGACAGACCAAGACCAAGCTGGGGAACAGCGAGGTCAAGGGCGTCGTCGAGGCGGTGGTGGGCGACGGCCTCAGGGAGTACCTCGAGGAGAATCCCGCTCCCGCCAAGCTCCTGGTCGAGAAGTGCATCGCTGCCTATCGCGCGCGCGAGGCGGCGCGCAAAGCGCGCGACCTAGCGCGGCGCAAGACGGCGCTGGAGTCGGCGGCGCTGCCCGGAAAGCTGGCCGATTGCGCGAGCCGCGTCCCCGAGGAGTGCGAGCTCTACCTCGTCGAGGGCGACTCGGCCGGCGGGTCGGCGAAGATGGCGCGCAACCGCCAGTTCCAGGCCATCCTGCCCCTGCGCGGCAAGATCCTCAACGTGGAGAAGTCGCGGCTGGACAAGATCTTCTCCAACGAAGAGGTGCGGACGATCATCACCGCCGTGGGCACGGGTGTCGGCGAGGAGATGGACATCGCGAAGGCGCGCTACCACAAGGTCGTCATCATGACCGACGCCGACGTGGACGGCTCCCACATCCGCACGCTGCTACTGACGCTCTTCTACCGCCACATGCGCGAGCTCATCGACGCCAAGTACGTCTACATCGCGCAGCCGCCGCTCTACCGTTTGAAGAAGGGAAAGAAAGAGGTCTACGCCTACAACGACGAAGACCGCGATCGCATCCTGCGCGATTGGGGCGGCTCCGACGGCGTGTATATCCAGCGCTACAAGGGTCTGGGCGAGATGAACCCGGAGCAGCTCTGGGAGACGACGATGGATCCAGAGGCTCGCACCATCCTGCAGGTGGATATCCAGGACGCCATCGAAGCCGACCGCATATTCTCCATTCTAATGGGGGACCAGGTGGAGCCCAGGCGCGAGTTCATCCAGGAGAACGCGCTGGCGGTGAAGAACCTGGACGTGTAGTCCGCAATGGCTAGCGGACGCATTCCACACGAGGCGCCGCGCGCCTCGGCTCCGCCGGCAGACTTCGCCTAACACGGAGGTATCGAAGAATGTCCTCGAGAAAATCGATTTCGAGGGTCGCCGTCGCGCTGACACTCCTCCTGGCATTCAACGGCGTAACGATGCCGGCACTCGCAGCCGAGGACCCGCTGCCGTCGTGGAACGACGGACCGGTGAAAACCTCGATCATGGAGTTCGTGCGCGTCGTTACTGCCGAGGGCTACGCTGCGTTCGTGCCGCCCGAAGAGAGGATTGCCGTCTTTGACAACGACGGGACGTTGTGGTCGGAGCAACCAATGTACTTTCAGCGACAGTTCGCAATCGACCGGATCAAGGCCCTGGCGGGAGATCATCCCGAGTGGAAGAGTGAACAGCCGTTCAAGGCTGTCTTGGAAAACGACATGGCTGCACTCGACAAATCAGGCCTTCCGGGACTCATGCAGCTGATCATGGTTTCCCACGCGGATATGACGACCACCCAGTTCGGACAGATTGTCAGCGGCTGGTTGTCCACGGCGCTGCACCCGAGGTTCAAGCGCCCATACACCGACCTTGTGTTTCAGCCGATGCTCGAGCTGCTCGGGTATCTGCGCGACAATGGCTTCAAGACGTTCATCGTTTCCGGCGGCGGCATCGACTTCATGCGCGTGTGGGCGGAGATGGTGTACGGTGTTCCACCCGAGCAGGTGATCGGAAGCAGCATAAAAACCGGGTTCGAGGTCCGGAACGGTGTGCCGGTTCTGGTGCGATTGCCCGAGCTCGACTTTGTAAACGACCGCGCCGCCAAGCCGATGGCAATCCACAAATTCATCGGCCGCCGCCCCATCCTCGCATTCGGAAACTCAGACGGCGACCTGCTCGGCTCCGTCCCCGAGTGCTTGCCAAAGAAGTTCTCCTCCTCCGCGGTGGCCAAACCGGTATGGCTGTCGGTCGAGCCGATCATGCCGAATTTGTAGGGGTTGACGCCGAGCTTCTTCTCGAGCTCCAGGCCCAGCTGTAGCGCGGACCTTGCGTACTCGTACTGCAACATCTCGTTTTCTTTCATGACGCTCAGATCGAGATTGCCCTGGTCCCAGGTCTCGTAGTCGGCGAACTCATCGTTCGGCGACAGGAACGGGTGCGTCTCGCCGTCCCCTTTGATCTGCGTCGCCTCGTAGAGCGGCTCCCACCTGGCGCGCGTTTCGGCATACGTGCGGTCCACTCCCTTGCCGGTGAACGACTCGACGAGTGGGAACATGATGCCGTTGCTCAGATTGCCGTTGTGGGCGATCGCAAGCACCCGTCCACCGGTCTTTTCCTGGTAGTTCTGCATCCATTTCCAGAGGTCGCGGGGGTTGTCACTTCCGAGCGGCTTGAGCGTCGTATAGGGTTCCATGACGCTAGCCTTGTCGCCGGCGTCGCGGTAGATGAGGACACGGTGCAGGTTGTTGCCATCCGTATTGGAGGTCCATTCGTAGCCGATGAATGCCGTGAAAT
>JAOTVO010000116.1 GCA_029863355.1 Candidatus Krumholzibacteriia bacterium | reverse complement strand
CGTCTGGTGCGGCGTCGAGGATTATTGCGCCGCTCGACCGTAGATACGGCGGATGTCCGGCAGTTCCGTCGTTTCGTAGTGCACCCATATGTAGAGGTGGGTGAAGATGGCCGCTACTAGTGCGGCCTGGGACAGGAGAACCAACCCGGGGATCCAGAACAGGAGGATGCCGAAGGTATACATGGCGTTACCGGTGAACCGGAAGATGCCTTGTCTGACGAACGGCATCTCCCGGTAAGCGGGGTCGAAGTGGTCGATCCCGAAAGCCCGCTTCACACCGAAGTACTTGTGGACGGAGACCAGCGTGTGGAGCATGGGCACCGACAGCACGACGGCCAGCGCGTAGGAGGCGGTCGCGTTCAGCGCAAGCGTCTGGGCGTTGGACACGGCGAGAATGATGACCGCGGCAAGGCGAGCGTCTATGAGGATGGCAAAGCCGACGCTATAGAGGGCGAAGCCCCGCTCCCTGCCGAGCCGCCTGCTGATGGCCGCGTGGTGGAGCTCGGCCCTCCAGACCAGCCACACGTAGAACTGGTGCACGATGGCAACCAGGATGGCGACCGCCAGCCACGCTGCGGTCGAGACGCCCCAGAGCTCGCCGGCGAGCACGCCGGGGAAGACGTCTGTCGCTCGCCACACTCCGACGAGGAGCAGGGCGAGGGCGAGGTAGTGCTGGAGTTGGCGCTCGAACATTGCCGGGCGTCCTACCAGATCACTTTATGAATCGATAAGACAGAGGGTACCGGTAGTGTACTCCCTCGTTCGCCTTCACCGCGCCAATGATCGGGAACACCGTCATCAAGATCCCAACCGCGATGAGCAGGAGGATCCCGACCCCAATCACGAGCAGGAGAGCGCCCGCGAAGAGTGCGATGAACATCGTAATCTGGAAGTTGACCGCCTCCTTACCCTGCTCGTCGATAAAGGGGTCATCTTCCTTCTTGAGCAACCAGACGATCAATGGGCCCAGGAGGTAGCCCACACCGTTGGCCAGCAAACCAACCAGAGCGATGATATGACAGATCATCGCCCACTTACGCGCTTCTCGCGACGAGAGCGCCGTGGATTCGTTGGTTCCAGACATATTTCATAACTCCTCGGGTTACTGCCTACGTCGCTTTGCTTCCGTAGAAAGTCATGAGCGGGCGAATCGCACACAAGATCGCGAGCGCAACGAACCACCAGATGCTCAACTGCATGATCTGCGGAATGAGCTTCACGATGACGATAGCAAAGCAGATCGCTGCCGCTTGAGCCAGTTTCGTATCGAGAATACCGAGCCTTCTTGCACGCGTATCAAAGTATTCCCACATGCTCTCCTCCTCAGGAAATGGCTCTTGCGCTCTATTCGGCCCGGGGCGGTTCATCACGGTCCGGGACCGAAACGTCGGTCCCCGCCATCACGGCCAACTCGAGGGCGAGCTGCTGCACGGTTTCCTCCATGGTCGCGCCGTATGAACCGTTGTTCAGGGAGACGTGGCACAACACGTCCAGCGTCGTGACGTCGATAACCCGCAGGTATGCCGCCCTCACGAGAAGCTCCGCTGGATCGTACCGGTTCGGAACGAAGTAGACGTTTCCGAGGAGCAGCGCCCGAAGATCGTAGCTCTCACGCAAACGATCCAGGAGCGCCAGGCTGACGTAGAACGTGTGCTTGTCTCCTTCGCCGGCAACATCGTCCCGCGGGGTCTCGACGGGAAGCTCCTTCAGGGCAAAGCCGCGATACGATAGCTCCGCGCCGAGCAGATTCGTAACCATCTGGCTTTCCAGCGTGAGCACCAGCTTCGAATCGGTCGGCGGGGCTATATAGACGCCGTCCTCACGAGACGTCGAAGACATCCGGCTGAAGCGAATGGGTGTGGAATGCGGCTCCTTGGGCTCCGTGCTCAGCAGAGGATAGATACCGATGGCGGCGGGAATCGCGTCCACGCCGGGCGACTTCGTGACGGTCACGTCCCCACCGCTCGAAGCGCATCCGCCGAGCAGGACCGCGACGATGCAGGCTGTCCATGGCCGTGAGCGTAAGAAGATCATTGCTTCCCCCGCGCGGGCCCGGCGACGCGGGCCGCGCGCCGCCAATGAGTGTACACCCGCTGGCGTACGCCTTCCAGGAGTTCTAGCACTTCGTCCTGTGCGTGTGCTTCTTAGCGCGCCGGTAGAAGGTCCGGACCTTGTTGCGGTTTCCGCAAGTCTCCATGCTACACCAGCGGCGGCTGTGGTTGCGCGAGGTGTCCAGAAAAAGCCAGCCGCACTCGTCGTCGCAGCACTGGCGCACTCGCTCTCGCTCGTCGGACGTGACGATGCGCGCGGCGTCGAGGGCGGCGGCCCAGGCGGGGCGGTCGGGGGCGGGAGTGGAGCCGCGCCAGGTCCAGGCGACCGCACCTCCGGTGCGGCGCAGGGTCCGCGCGGCCGAGGCGGCCCGGTAGGCGGCGTCGAGGCGCGCCAGGGGACCGGGCGGCGGGGCCTCGCCGCAGGAGAGGGCCAGGAGGACGGCGGCAATGGCCTCGCGCACCTCGATGGCGCGGGCCAGCGCCTTGGCGGCCGCGCGGGGGTGGGCCTCGCCCCAGGCGCGGAGCGATCGCGCCTCGGCGCGTTTGAGCACGCCAGCGGTCCGGGCCCAGCGCAGGAGATCGGGGAACGCGAGGAGCTTCTCCTCGGGCGGCTCGCGCCGGCGCCAATCGAGCGTGTTGGCGAATTCGAGGGCCGTCGAGCCGCCGGTGCCGGCGCCCGGCCAGGGGCTTTCAAAAGGGTCTACCACGGTATCTGCTGCCTCCGGGGCCTCCCGCGGGGGTGGCCGCTGACTAACCATTAAAACAGTATTGACAGGTTAGGTCAAGCCGCTTCTATTATAGTCAATGGAGAGAGACACCGAAAGGGCGCTCGTCGCGGGGTGTGCGATTCGGGCCAAGACGGAGGTGTGAAAATGAACGAGAGCGAACGGCTGGCGAAGGAGCTGGAGAAGGCCCTGAACGGGGGCGCCTGGCACGGGCCGTCCTGGCGCGAGCTGCTGGAGGGGGTGACGCGCGAGGAGGCCCTGGAGCGGCCGGTCGCGGGGGCGCACAACATCGCGGAGATCGTCCTGCACGCGACCACGTGGCAGGACGTGGTGCGGCGCCGCCTGCAGGGGGATTCGCCGGAGGTGTCGGACGTGGAGGATTGGCCGCGCCCGGCGCTGGAGGGTGAGTCGGCGTGGCAGGCGACGGTGGAGCGCCTGTTCGTAACGGCGCGCTCGCTGCGCGAGACACTCGCCCGGTTCCCGGTCGAGCGCATGCAGGAGCGGCGCCCGGGCATGGACCAGACCTGGTACGCTATGCTCATCGGCGAGCTGCAGCACATGCTCTACCACGCTGGACAGGTCTCGCTCCTCAAGAAGGCCGCGGTGGCCGCGCCCAAGTGAAGGCAACGGCCAGCGGCCCGGGAAGGATGTTGGACATGACGACCGCTACCTTGGAAGCACTGCGCCGGCAACTCGAAGAGCGGCAGACGCGCCTGCGCACCACGATCTCGAACGACGGTTCTGAGCCGCACCTGGTGGGCCTGCTGCTGCAGGTGGATTCCGCGCTCGACAAGCTCGGCACGGCCGACTACGGGCGCTGCCTCGTGTGCGACGAGCACGTCGACGACAAAGAGCTTCGGCACAACCCTCTCCTCCAGTACTGCCTCTGCACCCTCACGCGCGAGCAGCAGCGCGCCCTCGAGCAGGACCTCGAGCTGGCGCGACGCATCCAGGCCGGCCTGCTCCCCGATCCGAGGCTGCGCGCGGCGGGCTGGGAGGCGTCCTACCACTACGAACCGGCCGGCATGGTGAGCGGCGACTACTGCGACCTGTGGCGACAGCCGGACGATCCGAATACGGTCTACTTCGCCGTGGGCGATGTCGCCGGCAAGGGTGTGGCCGCGTCGCTGCTCATGGCGCACCTGCAGGCGTCGTTCCGGTCGCTCGTCGGCGCGGGCTTGCCGCTCGCCGAACTGGTGGCGCGCGTCAACGAGCAACTCGTGCGAGCCACCATTCCCACGCATTACGCCACGCTCGCGTTCGGCCGCGCGGGCGCGGGCGGCGAGGTCGAGATCGTCAACGCGGGACACTGTCCGCCGCTGGTGGTCCGCGCGGGCGCGGTGGAAGCGCTGGCGCCGACGGGCTTCCCCGTCGGCATCGTGTCGGACCGGCCGTACGAAGTGACGCGCCTCGAACTGCGCGACGACGACGCGCTGCTCCTCTACACCGACGGGCTCACGGAAGCGGAGCGCTTCGACGGCGACGAGTACGGCCAGACGCGCGTCGAGCAGCTGCTGTCGCGGCGCTCCTCGCACACAGCCGGCGCACGGCAGCTGGTGCAGGCGGTGCGAGGGGATCTGGAAGCGTTTCTCGGGGACGCCAAGCGCGCGGACGACCTGACCGTGATGGCGCTACGGCGCGCGAACGGCGCGGGCTGAGCGGGCGGGGCGACGATCTCGAGCGCGCGCTCAGTCACCCTGCTCGCGGTGCGCCCGGCCGACTGCCACGTATCCGCCGATCAGAATGAGGCCGACCACCACGCCCGGCACGAGCACGGTCAAGACCGTGCGATCGGTGAGGTTTCGGACCGTAACCACGGCGGCAACGACGATGACCGCCGCGCCCGCCACGAGCAGCGCGGTCCGCACGAGGTCTCTGGCGTTTTTCATGAGTCCTCCTTCTTGAATCGTCTCCGCCGTCTCATCCGCTGATTCTCGACTACAGCCACCTTCTCACGCGCGACTTGTACGCGCGGTAGGGCTCGCCGAATTGCTCCTCCATGTGGCGCTCCTCGGGAATCACGAAGTGCGCCGTGAGCAGCCACGCCGTGATGATCACGACGAAGAACGGGGTCAGTGTGCCGGCGAGTACGGCGGCGCCGGCGAGTACGGCGAGCATCCCGGCGTACATGGGGTTGCGGCTGAACCGGAACGGACCCTCGATCACCAGCGCGCTGGATTCGCGGAAGGGCTTGACCTCGGTCCCGTGCGTCTTGAAGAGCCCGTCGGCCCAGAGGTTGAGACCGACCCCGATCGCGATGAGCGCCACCCCGGCAAGGCGCCACAAGGACCCAATCAGCCGTGGCCCAGGCGCGAACAGGTGAAGTGCCACCATGGCGAGGAGCGCTATCAGGAAATAGGTCGGCGGCAGCGGCCGCTTGGCTGGAGCCGCGGACGTCATGTTACTCGAACGCGTAGTGCCACAGGCTGGGGACCCCGCAGTTGATGATCCACCACTCTTCGGGGTCGGCCGTGAACCCGAGGTCGAGAATCCTCGCGTCGGGCTTCGACAGCTCCACCACGGCGACGGTCACCGCACCCGGGGCCATGCACGGCGTCTGTTCATTGGGAAACCACGCGTCCTCGAGCGGGATTCCCGCTCGCACGATAGTCCGGAGCAGGGTCTCCCCCTCGGGGGCGGGCTTTCCGTGTTCGAAGATCCCCCAGGCCATGTAGTACGTCACGTCGGAGTTGGGAATCTCCCGGTTGTCCTCGAGCGTGGCTTTGGGGAAGGCTGCCTGTGGGCTGACGGCCTCCTCCTTCTCCGAGCACGCGTTCACGACCAGGAGCGCGCAAGCGACGGCAAACGATAAGGACTTCATCACGGTCACCTCGCGAGGAAAGAGTCATGTCCGCATGGACACTCCGTCGGGGCCGGCGGTCGGGGGCGCGGCGGAGGGTGCGATGGGGGGGGGCTGCAGCCGCACCGCCCTCCGGCGGGCCGGCGCGCCTGGGGAAAGTATAGCGGGGCGGAACTCGCCTGTCCAGATGCCGGGCGCCGGCACCGCGGGGCGGTTACAACCTCCCGCGCCCGCTGCCTGGATCGGCCATGCAGAATGTGGTAAAATCGTCCCAACGCCGCCCGACGGGGCGGCGTCCTGCCGTTCCTCGAACCGCCAAGGAGAATGACGATGGCTCCCTCGACACGCAGCTGGTGGAATCGCCTCGGTCCACGCTGGGGTGGGGCATTCTCGATCGCGGCGGCGCTGGCGGCCGCGATCTGCGCTCTGGGCACGCCCGCGGCCGCCCAGAGGCAGACCGATAGGGTCGCGCTCCAGAACCTCTCGCAACAGTTTCGGGCCGACCTGCTCGCCCGCCGGACGCCGCTCTATTACGCGCTGCTCCGCTCGACGGACCCGGCGCAGCAGGCGCTCAACCGCAACCCCAACCTCCAGCTCATGTTCATCCGGGAGAACGGGATGCCCGCCTACTACCTGGTGAACAACATCAACGCGGCCAAGACGGTGCGCACCTTCGACGTCTGGCCGCTGCCTGTCGGCGGCGGCTTCTACGGGCTCGCCGGCGCGGGCACGCCGGCGGGCGCGCTGGCCATATGGGACGCCGGCGGCGTGCTGACGACGCACCAGGAGTTCGGCGGGCGGGCGGTGCACATCGACTCACCGTCGAGCGTCCACTACCACGCCACGCACGTGGCGGGGACGATGGTGGCCGGCGGCGTCGATTCCCTCGCGCGCGGGATGTCGTACGCGGCGCTTCTCCACGCGTACGACTGGAACTTCGACACGTCGGAGATGGCGACGGCGGGGGCGAGCGGCCTGCAGGTGTCCAACCACTCGTACGGATACGCCGCGGGCTGGGAGGGCTTGTACTGGTACGGCGACCTGGTCATTAGCACGGTCGAGGACTTCGGCTTCGGCTACTACGACGCCGAGGCGCAGGCCTTCGACCAGATCGCGTACAACGCCCCCGAATATCTGATCTGCGTCGCCGCCGGCAACGACCGCAACGACATCGCTCCGGGCGGCAGCCACTTCCACTGGAACGGCTTCACCTGGGAGAGTGCCATGGACCTGCACGGCGCGGACGGACAGAACGGCGGCTACGACACCATCAGCTACATCGGCAACGCGAAGAACATCCTCACCGTGGGCGCGGTGCTCGATATTCCCGGCGGGTACTCCATGCCCAGCGACGTCGTCCAGACCTCATTTTCCAGCTGGGGGCCGACGGACGACGGGCGCATCAAGCCCGACATCGTGGCCAACGGGGCGGCGCTCTACTCCGTGGGCGTCGCCAGCGACACCGCCTACGCCACCTACTCCGGCACTTCCATGGCGACACCCAACGCCTCGGGCTCGATCAACCTGATGGCGCAGGAGTACGAGAGCCAGTTCGGCAAGAAGCCGTGGTCCTCGACGCTCAAGGCCATCGTGATCAACACGGCCGACGAAGCGGGACCGGCGGACGGTCCCGACTACGCCAACGGCTGGGGACTGCTCAACACGCACCGTGCGATCGACTTGCTGAATCTGCCTGCGTATGATGCCGGCGGGACCTTCGAGCAGACCATGAACACCGGCGAGGTCCACGAGTACCACTTCACCGTGGACATGCCGCAGGACGTGCGCCTGACCATCGCGTGGACGGATCCGCCCGGCACGCCGCCGGCGCCTGCTCTCGACCCGCTGACCAAGATGCTCGTGCACGACCTGGACATCCGCATGACCCACACGGCGATGGCCGTCACCTACGAGCCGTGGATACTCGACGCCGCCAACCCGGCCCTCGCGGCGACGTCGGGCGACAACGTGAGCGACAACGTGGAGCAGATCGACGTCGCCGGCGCGCCCGCGGGCGAGTACACCGTCACCGTCACGCACAAGGGTACGCTCGCCGAATCCTCGCAGGACTACAGCCTGGTGTGGCGCGGCATGCGCAACACCGACGCGACCCCGGTGGCGGACGGGCCGGGGGCGGTCCCCGCCTTTGCGCTGGCCGCACCGTATCCCAACCCCGTCACCGGGCAGGCCACCGTCGACTTCAGCCTCGATCGGGACGAGATCGTGTCCATCGGCGTCTACGACGTCAGGGGCCGCCGCGTGGCCGTGCTGAT
>JAOTVO010000097.1 GCA_029863355.1 Candidatus Krumholzibacteriia bacterium | reverse complement strand
TCGGCGCGCACGACCGGATCCTCGTCGCAGTGCTCGACCGCACCCCGCAGGCAGCGCTGGTAGACGCGCTTCCACCGCTCCGGCGTCTCGGGGAAGACCGCGTCGTGCGAACGGCCGGTGAGGTCGTCGCTCTCCAGTCCGTAGTCCTCGCGCCAGCGCCGGCTCGCCGCCACGTAGCACATGTCTTGGTCGAGCATCGCCACGGCGGCGGGGGCGTGCTCGACGAATGCGCGCAGCCGCTCCTCGCTCTCGAGGAGCGCCTCCTCGACGGCCTTGCGCGCCGTGACGTCGGCGGTGAGGCCGGCGATGCGGTGGATATCGCCCGCGTCGTCGCGCACGGTGAAGGCGCGCGAGTGGAGCCAGCGCAGCGCGCCGCCGGGGAGCAGGATCCGGTACTCGAGCTCGTAGTCCTCTTCGGGCGGCGCGTCGAGCGCGGCGCTCAGGCGCTCGCGGTCCTCCGGGTGCGTCCAGGCCACGACCGCCCGGGGGTCGTCGTACATCGCCTTGCGCGCGCGCCCCATGATGCGGTCGAAGGCGGGGCTGATGTAGATCATGCGCGTGCGATCCGCCGTGCTGATCCAGAAGATGGCGTCGATGTGGTCGGCCAGCTGGCGGAAGCGCGCCTCGCTCTCGACCAGCGCGTGGCGCTCGTCGTCGGCGCGCGCTTCCGCGCGCGCCTGCTCGGTGACGTCGCTCAGCACGCCGACGCGCCCCACCAGGCGGCCGTCGAGGTCGCGCGTGGCCGCGCCGCTCAACTGGCACCAGCGCACCTCGCCGTGGCGCGTGCGCAGCGGGAGGCGGCGGCTGCTGGTGTCGCCGCGCGCGCACGCGTCCGTCTCTTCGGCGAAGAGCGGCGCGAATTCCTCCACCGCGAAGACCTCGCGCAGGCCGCGTCCCACCAGCTCGCGCGGGGCATACCCGGTGAGACGGCACAGCTGCTCGTTGACGAAGAGGATGGTGCCGTCCACCGCGAGCTGCCACACGCCCTCGCTCATGCATTCGACGAGCGAGCGGTAGTGCAGCTCGCTGGCGCGCAGGCTCGCCTCCATGTGCCGGCGCAGCTCGATCTCGCGCCCCAGCCGGCGCTGCGCCGTGCGCAGCCGCCCCATGGCCGGCCCGACCAGGAGGATGGCGGCGTGCAGGCCGGGGGCGTAGCGCGCGATCGCGCCCCAGCCGGGGTGGCCCAGTTCATTGAGAATGACGGTGTGCAGCGCGAGGCCGGCGATGCTGGCCGCGAAGCCGGCGCGAAATCCCAGGAAGTAGCCGGCCGCGCCGGCGAAGAAGAGCGTCGTGTGCAGGATGTGACCCTCGTGGAAGAAGGGCACGAAGCGGTAGAGCGACCAGTAGAGCGCCGTGCCCGCGACGAGGAGCGCCGCGGTCAGCACGCGACGCGGCACGACCGGTGCGCGCTGCGTGGCGGTCGAGAGCGGCGAGGTCTTCTGAGTCGGCGAGGTGCGTCCGATCATCGGAAGCGATCCTGCAAGTGTGCTACCGGCGCACATTCGCCGGCGGCCAAGGGAGGATAGGCGGGACGGCCGAGGGGTGTCAAAGGAAGGTTGTGCCCGGAAACGACGGCTCAGCCGACCACGTACGGGTCGTGCGCCAGCTCGCCCGCCGCGAAGCGCTCCAGGCTCAGGCCCTCGATGGGCAGCGACGTGCGGCCCGTGGTGATCAGCTCGGCCAGGAGCCGGGAGACGATGGGGCAGAGCATGAAGCCGTGGCCGCTGAAGCCGCAGGCGTGGAAGTAGCCCTCCGCTCCCGCGACGCCGCCGATGATGGGGCGGTGGTCCGGCGACATGTCGTACGAGCCCGCCCACTGCCGGATGATCCGCGCCCCGCCCAAGGCGGGGAAGAAGCGGCGCAGCGCGGCGGCGTACTTGAAGAGGAAGTCCGGCGACGAGGCGCTCGTATGCGACGGCGTCTCCCCGTCGAGCCCGATGCCGCCCACCACCTCGCCGCGCAGGCTCTGCGAGAAGTAGAACCCGTGGCGCACCGAGATCACCATGGGCTCGAGGAACGTCTTGAGCGGCTCGGTGACCGCGATCTCGTGGCGGAACGGGCGCGTGGGCACGTCGACGCCCAGCATCGCCGCCACGTCGCGCGTGCGCGCCCCGGCCACGTTCAAGAGGCGCGGCGCGTGGAAGGTCTCATGCGCCGTCTCCACCGCGAAGCCGCCGCCGGCCAGACGCGACACGGCGCGCACTTCCGTGTGCAGGTACACGCGCACGCCCAGCCGCCGCGCGGCCTCCGCGTATCCCCAGAGCACGGCGTACGGGTAGGCCGTGCCGTCGGTCGGGCAGAAGGCCCCCCCGCGCACGCCGTCCAACGCCAATCCGGGAACGCGCCCGCGGATCTCCTCCGGCGCGAGGAACCGCGTTGGCACGCCGAGGCGGTTCTGCATGGGTATGGTCTCTTCGACGAGCGCCTGCTCGCGCTCGTCGTGCACCAGCATCAGGTAGCCGCCCTGGCGGAAGAAGATGTTGAAATCCAGCTCGGAGGAGAGGTGCTCGAAGATCTTCACGCTCTCGTGCGCGAGAATCACGTTCTCCTCCAGCCCCCACTGCTGGCGGATGCCGCCCCCGCAGCGCCCCGTCGCGCCCACGCCCGGGTAGCCCTTCTCGAGCACGACGATGTCGCGCATCCCGCGCCGCGCCAGGTTGTACGCGCAGGCCATGCCGCTCACGCCGCCCCCCACGATGACGATCTCCGCCGTCCGCGCCACGCTCACTCCTCCTCCGCGCCCAGCTCGACGATGTCGTCGATGCGCAGCGGTGTCACCGGCTGCCGGATGGTGGGAATGCGCACCAGCGCGGCCAGGTCCTCGTCGCGCATCGGCGCGAGCGGCTCGCCCGGACCGTGCGCGAGTCCGGCGCGGATGCCCGCACTCCCGCGCGGGCTCGCCAGCTCGCGCAGCGTCTGCACGATGCAGCACTTGCCCTGGCACTTGCCGGTGGCGATGCCCGTGTAACGCTTGAGCGACTCGATCTCGAAGTAGCCCTGCGCGAGCGCCGAGTGGAGCTCGTCGAGGGTGATGTCCTCGCAGTGACAGACGATGGTCTTAGCCAACGCGCACCTCCCGCGCCGCCGCCTCGCCCGCCGCACGCGCGTGCGCGATCCGCTCGCGCCAAGCCCCGTGGGATCCCGAGATGCCCGCGCACGCGCCGGCGAGGAACACGGGCGTGCCCGCCACGTCGCGGCGCGTCTCCGTGGGGACGAGCACGCGCGCGTGCGCCGGACCGTCACTGAGATGGAACGCGAAGCCGGCTTGCTGGGCGAGCTCGAAGGCGGGCTGGCCCGGCGCGGCTACGGCGACCAGGTCGCAGGCCACACGAATACGCCCGGCGCGCGTCGCGAAGGTCGCGGCGGACACCCACTCGCGCCCCGAGATCGCCTCCAGCTGCGCCTCGGAGAGCACGACGGGCACGCCGCCCACCCCCTCGCCCGGCTCGTCCGTGTAAGCGCAGGCAGCCACGGCGATGCCGTGCGCGCGCAGCAGGACGGCGAGTTCCGTCACGCCGTCGGCGTCGCCCCAGATCGCGGCGCGCGAACCGAGGGGCAGGCCGTCGCGCGCGAGCGAGAGGCGCAGCGCGCGCGCGCCCATCACACCGGGCCGGTCGTTGTTCTCGAAGAGCGGAATGGTGTCGAGCGCGCCGGTTGCCAGCACCACCGCACCCGCCGTCAACCGGCGCAGGGTGCCGGGGTCGCGCGGCCCGTGGCCGCCGGCGAAGGCGAGTAGGGTCGCGGGCGGGTAAAAGCCCTGGATGGTGACGCCGAGCGCCAGGTCGATCGACGGCTCGGCGGCGACCTCGGCACAGAGCGTGTCGCGAGTCTGGGCATGCTCGGCGTGCGCGAGCGCGCCGATCGCGTGGCCGCCGGGGAAGGCGTATTCCTCGGCCAGGAGCACGCGGGCCCCCTCGCGCGCGGCGGCGAGAGCCGCCGACATCCCGGCCAAACCGGCGCCGACCACGGCCACGTCGTAGCGGGCCGCGAGCGCGTCGAGGCGCGCGCCGGAGCGGTGCGGGCCGACCGGCCGCAAGCGCGGCGGGCCCGCCGTGTCGATGCGGCCCACGCCGGCCATTCGCCGCAGGCTGGCCAGGAAGCGCTCGCGCACCCACGCGGGCCGGGCGAAATGGCGGTAGTAGAAGCCGGCGGGGAAGCGCGCCACGCGCGCCACCGCGGTCAGCAGGGGACCGTAGGGAGGCCGGTAGTCCTGGCGGCGGATCGCCATCCCGTCGGCGACGGGCGTGGTGCAGGCCTTCACGCCGGGCACGCCGTCGGCCTCGACGGCGCAGGCCGCGCAGCGGCCGCGGGCGCAGAGCACGCTGCGCGGACGGTGGAACTTGACCGAGTAGGAGAGCGTGCGGATGCCGTGGCGGAAGAGCGCCCGGGCGATGGTCTCGCCGGCGATCGCATCGAGGGTCCGCCCCTCGAAGGTGACGCGGACCGCGGGCGGGTGTGGGTCCCCCTCGCTCGGCGGCGTGGCGGCACCCGCCTCGCGGTTGGGTTTCTCGAGGAGCGTCATGGTTCGGTGCGGTGCCTGTGGATCCCGCGTTCGCGTGTCCGCCGGCTGCGGCGGGTCGACGGATGTCCAATGGTAGCCCAGGTTTGGATGGTCCGCAACGGAATAGGCGCCGGCGACGCAACCCCCGCGCGGACCGTCGCGTAGTCCGGGGAGTGAGTAGCCCCGCGTGCCCCGTGCAGGCGCGGGGTCCCGCCGCCCGCGGCGACGCGGCGGCGGACACAGGCCCGGAAACGGGCCCCTCTCGCTTGACGGGTGGGGCCGGTTCCGGATATAAATATCTCGCGCTTATCCCACAGGGCACGAGACAGCGTCACCGACCTCGCGCTCCATGCACCCGAGCGACACACGATCGCGCTATCCGCGCGAATTCCGGAGGGAATCCATGAAACGCACCGTTTCTCTGGCGGCCGCCTTGCTGCTCGCCGTCGCCGCGCACGGCGTGGCGGGCACGGCCGGCACCATCGAGTATACCGAGCACACGCTTGCCAACGGCCTGCGCGTCGTGCTCTCCGAGGACCACTCGGTCCCGGTCGTGGCTGTCAACGTGTGGTACCACGTCGGCAGCGCCAACGAGGAGCCCGGCCGCAGCGGGTTCGCCCATCTCTTCGAGCACATGATGTTCGAGGGGTCGGAGAACCTCGACAAGGGCGACCACTTCAAGCACATCTCGCGCGCGGGCGGAAGCATGAACGGCTCCACCACGACCGACCGCACCAACTACTACGAGGTGCTCCCCGCCAACCGCCTCAACCTGGGCCTGTGGCTCGAGGCGGACCGCATGCGGGCGCTGGCCATCACCGAGGAGAACTTCGAGAACCAGCGCGAGACGGTCAAGGAAGAGCGCCGCCAGCGCGTGGACAACGAGCCCTACGGCGCGGCCTTCATGGTGGCCGACACGCTCGGCTACGACGGCTGGCCCTACAACCACACCGTGATCGGGAGCATGGACGACCTCAACGCCGCCGAGGTCGGCGACGTCCAGGCGTTCTTCGACCGCTACTACTGCCCGAGCAACGCCGTGCTCGTGGTGGTGGGGGACATCAACCTCAAGAAGACGATGGAGATGGTCGAGGAGTACTTCGGCGACATCCCGGCCGGCTCGCCCAGCACCTTCCCCCAGTGGGACGAGCCCATGTCCAAGGGCGAGCGCCGCGAGGTGGTGGACTCGCCCAAGGCCAACGTGCCGGCGTCGTTCGTCAGCTATCAGATCCCGCTCCACGACCACGCGGACACGCCGGCCCTCGAGCTCCTCGCCGACCTGCTCACCGACGGTGAGTCGAGCCGCCTGCACAAGCGCCTGGTCAAGGACGAGGAGGCCGCGTTCGGCGTCTGGGGGTATGTAGAGGGGCGCCTGGGGCCGTCGCGCGTGATGCTCATCGTGGCCGCCAACGCCGGCCGCGAGATAGCCGAGTGCGAATCTCTGATGTTCGAAGAGCTCGAGCGCGTGAAGCAAGAGGGACTCGGCGCGGACGAGCTCGAGAAGCTCAAGACCAACTTCAAGACCGAGTTCGTCGGCTCGCGGCAAACCGTGATGAGGAAAGCGGAGGAACTCCAGCACTACGTGCGCTTCCACCCCGACATCGCCGAAGTGAACAGCGACCTGGAGGCATTCATGGCCGTGACGGCCGCGGACATCCAACGCGTGGCCAACACGTATTTGCGCGAGAACAACCGCACCGTGGTTGTCGCCATGCCGCCGTCGTCCTGATGATATACAGAGGAGAAAAGACATGAAACGCGTCAAGACATCGATTGCGATCGTCCTGTCGGCCGCGGTGGTCCTGGCGGCGGCCGCCGGCTGGGCGAAGGAAGAGGCTCCCGCGCCCGGGCCGCTCAAGAAGCTGTCGTTTCCCAAGTTCACCGAGTACGAGCTGAAGAACGGGCTGGAAGTCATCGTCGTGGAGCACCACGAGCAGCCCATCGCCTCCATCTGGCTCGCGCTGCGCGCGGGCAGCGTGCACGCGGGTGAGGGCATGGCGTCGCTGGCCGAGTTCACGGCGGAGCTCATCAACAAGGGCACAGCGGAGAAGGACTCCGACGAGCTGGCCGAGTGGATCGAATCCAAGGGCGGGCAGTTCAACGCCTCGTCGGGAGACGACTACTCGTGGCTCACGGTTACCATCCTGAGCGAGCACCTCGACACGGCCTACGATTTCCTCTCCCACATCGTCACCGGCGCGACGTTCCCGGAGACCGAGCTGGAGACAGCGCGCAAGCGGCTCAAAACGGCGCTCGAGTTCGAGCTCTCCGACCCCACGTCCATGGCTGACCGCCACTTCCGGTCGGTCGTCTACGGCCACCACCCGTACGCGATCGCGCCCACGGTGGAGACCGTCGAGGGTATCACGCGCGCCGACGTGGCCGGCTTCCACGCACGCAACTATGTGGCCAACAACGCGGTGATATTCGTCGTGGGCGACGTCAAGGCCAAGCAGGTCAAGAAAGACCTCAAGAAGTACTTCGGCTCGTGGGCGGAAGGCACGCCCGACCAGGTGGAGTATCCCACGCCGCCGGAGCGCACCGCGCGCAACGTGTCGCTTTACCACCGGCCCGGTTCGGTGCAGACCAACCTCTACGTCGGGCACGTGGGCATGCGCCCCACCGACGCGGACTGGCCGGCCGTCGCCGTCGCCAACCGGATCCTGGGCGGCGGGGCAACCGGGCGGCTGTTTCTGAATCTGCGCGAGGAGAAGGGCTGGACGTACGGGGCGTACAGCACGTTCAGCAGGGCGGTGGACGTGGGCTACTTCCGCGCCACCGCCAGCGTGCGCAGCGAAGTCACCGACAGCGCGCTCACCGAGATGCTTGCCGAGCTGGAGCGCATCGTCGACGAGCCCGTCGAGACGGATGAACTCGACGACGCCAAGTCCTACCTCGTCGGCAACTTCCCCACGACGATCGAAACGCCCAGCCAGATCGCGAGCGAGATCGGTAGGGCCAAGCTGCTCGGTCTGGACAAGAAGCACCTCGAGAACTACCGCAACGAGATCGCGGAGGTCACCGTGGCCGACGTGCAGGGCGTCATGCAGGCGCATCTGCACCCCGACCGGCTGGCCATCGTGGCCGTGGGCGACGCCGGGGACGTCAAGGAGAAGATCGATCCCATCGCCGCGGTCGCGCTCTACGACATCGAGGGCAACCCGATGACGATGGACGAGCTCGCCGTGCAGGGCATCGACTTCGACTACGACACCTCGGCGCTGCGCGACGTCAAGGCGGTCTACTCGGTCTCGGTCCAGGACGCCATGAAGCTCGGCGACATGGAGACCGAGCTCAAGCGCACCGAGGACGGCTTCCAGGCCGACATGCAGCTCAAGGGCATGATCAGCATGGAGGAGCACGTCACCTTCGGCACCGAGGCATTCGAGCCGCTCGCCTACGTGTACGAGATGTCGGCGATGGGCCAGACGATGAAGGCGCACTATACCTTCGAGGGCCGCACGGCCAAGGGGATTATTGAAGGCGGCCGCGAGCAGACCGAAGGCCCCAAGAACGTCGAGGTGGAGCTGGTCAACGGGGCGCTGCTCTCGGCTTGCGTCGAGTACCTCATCGCCACGCTGCCCCTCGGAGAGACGCGCAGCTACAAGTTCCCGACCTTGGACGTTCAGTCGGGCAGCCTGCAGAACGTCACCATCACCGTCGAGGGCGAGGAGGACCTGATGGTGCCGGCGGGCTCGTTCGCCACCTACAAGGTGCGACTGAAGACGGCCGACGGAGAGCAGCTGCTCTACGTCCAGAAGGACTCGCCGCACGTTGTGATCAAGCAGGAGATCCCCGCGCAGCGTGTCAGTATCGTCTTGGAGAGCATCGAGATGTGACGGGCGCCTGGGCCGTTTGCCCCGCCCTGTGGGCCCTGACCCAACAGAATGACGGCACGAAGGCGTTTTCCGAGAAAGCGGATCGGGCGCGCCATATCAGATGCGGGCTATTGACTAAGTCATTCTGAGGCAACTGGTTACGGTGTGCCCAATCGGCGCGTTTTGCATGGAACGGCATCCATCCTGCAATTGCCTGGGCGGGTAAATCTACTCGCGAGCAGATAGATAGGGTTTCTGGGCCAATAGGGGTTCCCCATGAAGGACAAGCTTCTCATCCTGGCGCTGTGCATCGCAACCCTGGCCGGGGGCCAGGCGCGGGCCTCCGTGTTCTCGGGCTCGGGGGGCAGCGCGCTGCAGTCGGTGTTCAACAGCCTCGGCTACGGGCACATCGACGTCGCCAGCTACCAGACCGACCTCAACTTCCAGCTCGAGGG
>JAOTVO010000001.1 GCA_029863355.1 Candidatus Krumholzibacteriia bacterium | reverse complement strand
ACGCGACCCAGCCGGCGGGTCCCGGATCGGTGGGCTTCGACGCGAAGGGTCTCCGATCGGGCGTCTATTTCGTGAAGATGCAGACGCCGACCAAGAGCGTGTCGCGCAAGATCACGATCGTGAAGTAAACCGCGGGGGACGGGCGCTCACGTGGCGCGGGTGTCCGTCCTGCACCTCCCGCTCATACGGAGACCCTCAACACAGGAGGATGCCGCACATGATCACACGCTCACTGGGTTCCTCGGGGCCGCGCGTGTCCGCGCTCGGCCTCGGCTGCATGGGGATGTCGGACCTCTACGGTCCGGCCGATCGGGCCGAAAGTATCGCCACGATCCACGCCGCGCTCGACGCCGGGGTGACCCTGCTCGACACCGGCGACTACTACGGCATGGGTCATAACGAGATGCTGCTGCGCGAGGCGCTGCACGGGCGCACGCGCGAGCAAGTCGTGCTCAGCGTCAAGTTCGGCGCGCTGCGCGATCCGCGTGGCGGGTGGCTTGGCATCGATGGACGTCCCGTCGCGGTGAAGAACTTTCTCGCCCACTCCCTGCGCCGTCTGGGGACGGACTACATCGACATCTATCGCCTAGGGCGAGTGGACCCGTCGGTGCCCATCGAGGAGACAGTGGGAGCGATCAAGGAAATGATCGAGGCGGGACACGTGCGGCAGGTGGGTCTCTCCGAGGCGGGCGCAGCGACGCTTCTCCGCGCGCACCAGACGTATCCCATCTGCGATCTGCAGATCGAATACTCACTCGTCTCGCGCGGGATCGAGGCGAAGATCCTGCCCGTGTGCCGTGAGCTTGGGATCGGAATCACTGCCTACGGCGTGCTCTCGCGCGGCCTGATCAGCGGTCATTGGTCGAAGGACCGCCGCGTGCCGGCGAACGACTTCCGCAACTACAGTCCGCGCTTCAGCGCGGAGCACATCGACCACAACCTGTCGCTGGTCGAGGCGCTGCGTGCGATCGCCAAGGAGAAGACGCTGACGGTCGCGCAGCTCGCGATCGGCTGGGTGCTCTCGCGCGGCGACGACATCGTGCCGCTGGTGGGCGCGCGCCGCCGCGACCGGCTGGCCGAGGCACTGGGCGCGCTCGCCGCCGACCTCTCTCCCGACGACCTCGCACGCATCGAGCGCGCGATCCCCAAGGGCGCGGCCGCTGGCGAGCGCTACAACGTGCACGGCATGGCGTCGCTCGACAGCGAACGCGGAGAGCGCGCCGGGGCTTGATCCGCGGTCGCCGCCTACTTCAGCAGAACCGCCCGCACCGTCCGGTGGCCCAGTCGCGTGGAGACGCGGAAGTAGTAGACGCCGGATGCGGCCGCTTCTCCCCGCGCATTGGTGCCATCCCACACCAGCGCGTTCTCGCCGGCGTCGAAGGTGGCGTTGTCCGCCAGCACCTTCACGCGCTCACCCGTCACCGACCACACGTCGGCGACCACGGCCGCGCGCTCGCCGAGCTCGAAGCGCAATGTCGCGGAGGGGTTGAACGGGTTGGGATGGACAGAGAGGATGCGCAGCGCCTCCGGCGTACCCGCCCCCCGCACGGCGGTGACCAACCCGAGTTGCACCGGGATGGACGTCGATCCACCCGCTCCGTCGTGGACCACCACCACCTCGCAGTTGTCCGGTCCCTGCATCGTCGGCGTGACACAAACGTCGAGCTGCGTCGACCCCGAGGGCGGAATGGAGTGGGACGTCATCGTGGTATCCAGACTGAACGGCGCCGAGGAGCAGCCGGAGATGCCGGCGATGCTCAGGGTATCGCAACCGGTGTTCATGATCGTGATCGTCTCACAGGTGGGCACATTCACGGCCACGGTGTCCAGATCCACGGACGCGGGTGTGGCCACGCCGATCCCCTGCAGCGACTGATAGACCACGTAGAAGACCCAGTCGCCGGTCACGCCGAGCGGACAGGCGTCGTTCCACCCGCCGGGAATCGCGAACACGACATTTTTCCCCGCCTGGCACCCGTTGCCGTCATGCACGACACTCGGCGCGAATATGTCGCCCGCATTGGAATTGAGGAACTCGAGCGTCACCGTAAACGGCCCGGAAGCGATGGTCACCACGCCGATCTGCGCCTGCAAGTCGAACTCGTTGATGAAGCCGTCGATGAGCTGTGGCCCCGGAAGCGTGTAAGCCGGCAGCCCGGGATTGGGCAGCCCGCCATTGTAGACCTTGATCGCGCTCTCCAGGGTGGTCGGGGCGCCCCCGAACTGCGAAGCCCAGCCAATGCCCACGCGCAGGATCTGGATCGGGTATTCAGCCGGCGTCAGCGTGAACACCACCCCGGCCTGCTCGTTGGGGACGAAGCACGGGCAGACGATCTGGCCGAACCCCGTGTAGTTCTGCGCGGTCGTCTCGGTGCATTGGGCGGATGCGACGCTCGCGAACGACAGAGGGGACAGAACCGCCGCGGTAAACAGCGCACACAAGGAGAATGTGCGAACGACAGAGGCTGAAAGCATGGTGCACCCCTTCTGGTGAGAGCCAATGCCTAGTTCGTTCAACCGCCTCGGCAGCCCGCGCTTCGCGCGCCGCTGCCAGCTGCTCCATGATAGCAATGCCACCGTTAGCTGTCTACGGGAACCTTACTCAGACGAGGCGCTCGCGCTGGCTACGCAGCGCGAACGCCCGCGGACCCACCGCGCGCGCCACGGCGAGGATGCCGTCGAGGTGGTCGCACTCGTGTTGCAGCAGCTCGGAAAGGTCATCGTGGAGGACGCGCCGGTGTTCGTTCCAGTCGAGGTCGCGGTAGGTGATGTGGCACGAGCGGTGCCGCGCCACGCGCACGAGGAGGTCGGGAAAGCTCATGCAGTCGTCCCAGAGCTCGAACGTCCCGGGGCTCATCTCGTCAAGCACGGGATTGAGGAAGACGACGGGTTCGTCGATGTACATGTACACGAGCCGCTTCATCACGCCGATCTGGGGGGCCGCGACGGCGCGTCCCGCGCCGCGGCGCACGCGGAAGTCCAGCAGGGTGTCGCGCAGGTCGCGGACCACGGGGCGCAGCGCGCCGAGCTCGTCCGGACTCACGGCCTCGCATCGCTCGTAGAGCGCGGAGTTGCCGAGCAGGAGAATCTCACGTACGGGCACGTCGCTCTTCCTCTTACCCGGGGCGGGCCGATTCCGGCAGCTTGACGGCGCGGCCGACCGGCGGCGCGTCTGCGCGCGTGGCGTACAGGATGGCTGGTCGCTCCGTCGCCGTCGCCTTCAGTGCCGCCTCGATCAGCACCGCCGTCTCCTCTGTATCGCCCTCCGCCTCGTCGATCACCAGGATTTCGGGCGTGCTCGCCACCGCGCAGACCAGCGCCAGGCGTCGCCGCTCGCGAAGCGTGAGCGAACCGGCCAGCGCGCGGCGCGAGACGGCCAGGCGGTCCAGCAGCGCCGTCGCGCGCTCCGAATCCCAGCGCGTGTTGAGCGCGCGGTGAATATCGAGCACGTCGTCCACCCGCAGGAAGGGCGGAAACTCGGGCGCCTCCCCCACGCTCCCCAGTTGGGCACGGACCTCGGCCACCCCCACCGCCGGTGCTTGTCCCAGCACGCTCACCGTGCCCGACGCGGGCGGACGCTGGCCCAGCGCCATCTCGAGGACACGCGTCTTGCCGGCGCGGGCCGCACCCGTCAGCGCCACCACTTCCCCCGCGCGTACCGCCATTGTTACACCCTCGAGCACCGTACGACCGTCTTCGACGCAAGAGACGTTGGCGAATTCGATCACGCGTGTCGGATTCTCAGTCATTGGACTCCGGCCTCGCGGCCCGGTAACGCACGACGGCAGGCGCCTCGCGCTCCCCCGTCATCATCGCATAGGCGAATCCGCCCCGGAAACCCAATCCGGAGCGCATGGTCACCCGGCCGACAAAGTCACCGGCCGGATCGAACACGTCGTGTACGGCCTGGCCGTCCGGTGCGGGGCCCGCATAGGTTTCCACGATTATATGGCCCTCGTGATCGACCGCGATGTGCTTGAAGAACGGCTTGTACCTTGGGAACTTCACGTTCTCCCGCACCAGGATCTGGAAGTCGGGGTCGTCGGCGTAGCGCAACAGGTAGTCTTCGCGATCGCGGTCGGTGACCGGTTCGCGGCCGGCGTCTCTCTCGATCTTCTGCACCGGCTCCAGATCGAGGGACAGTATCTTCAACACATACACTTCGCTGTGACCGACCACGATCCGTCCCAGCGGAGACACGGCGACGTGCGGCTGCGTCACGAACGGGCTGAGGGCTTTCATGATGGCGTCGTCCGTCTCGTGCACGACCTGCTCGATCCTAACGTACGCGGAGTCGATATCAACGTGGGTGCTGAAATCGGGAGAGAAGCGCATGACCTTGTACAGCGCCCCCTTCTGGACCCACCCGTGCTGCAGAAAGCGGAACATCGCGACGATGGAACCGTCGGGAGCCGACTCGAGCCGTCGCACGGACCCATTGAATCCATGCGCATCGAGGTAGTCACCATCGTTGCTGAAAACGCTGAAGCGATGGCCGCTCAGATTGAAGACCACTACTCGCCCGTCCGCCGTCGCCGTCAGGTTGCGCGGGCGCGCCAACTCGCCCGGCCCCTCGCCCCGCCGCGAGAAGGTCCGCACGTGCGCGCCTTCGCGGTCGAACTTCTTGACGCAAGTCAGATGGTAATCGAGAACGAAGACATTCCCCTCGGCGTCCACGCAGTAATCGAGCGGGCGGTAGAGCACGCCGAGATCGTCGTCGTCGTCGCTTCCGAAGCGCACGTCCTCGATGAGCTCGACGTGCCCGGCCTCGTACATCGGCCGGAAGGACAAGGACCGTGGCGCCTCTCCCCACGCCGGCACGGCGGCGGCGAGGAGACTCAAGCCAACGGTGGCGAGGCGTGCGATCGTACGAACAAACATGTCGGCTAAGTTGACTTCTTGATCATTTCAGCCGCGGCTTCCAGATTTCGTTTGGCACCGAGTCGGCCGAATGTCTTGCATGCCGCCTCGAGCTGCAGCCTGGCGTCCTCTTTGTTTCCGGTCTTGAGGTATGTCTCGGCCATGAGGGTTCGTGCGCGCGCGGCGTCGTACGGAAAGCCCATTTCATTGAACATCGACCACGCCTCGCGCAGCGCCGGGGTGGCGATATTGTTGTTGCCTCGTTCCAGCTCGAGAGCTCCGCGGCCCATCAAGGCGTGCGCTTCAAACGCCCGACAACCGAAGTCTTTCGATAAGGAGGAGAGTTCCTCGACGGCAGCTTCGGCAGCCGAGAGTTTGCCGTTGGCGATGGCGATGACGATGCCGGCCACGAGCAGTTTCGCCCGGCGGAGGCGATTCTCCGGGCACTCGCCCAGGGCGCGTTCGATGGTTTGTTGCGCGGCCCGGCCGTTTCCCTGCGCCAGCCGCAGTAGAGACAGTCCGGGGACCGGATCGTGGCCGCGTTCGTGCGCTTGCCGGAACGCATCTTCTGCCCCCTCGTAGTTCCCCTTGAGCAGTGCCAGTTCCCCGATTTCGATGAAAGCCTCCCCCGCGTGGTTTTCGAGGCCGATTCTCATGAAATCTTCGCATGCGGTCCGCGCGGCGTGCTCCGCATCCTCCCACAGACCCTGGTGGCGCATGGCCTCCGCACTGTGCACCCGGCACACGCCGGGGTAGGCCGAGGCCGTGTAGGGCTCGCACCAGCGCCTCGCGGCATCGCTCCACTCCCGGGCTCTGTTGTAGTCCGCTATCGATTTACACACGGCCATCGTTCTGCAGTAGAGATTGCCGATCGTCAACGGACTCACCTCTCCGCTCACCGCGGAGGCCATGGCTTCGTCGACGAGATCGGTACCTTCTTCGACGTCCCCGCGGGCGATGAGAATCTGACCGCGATCGTGAAGTGCGGTCACCTGCAGATCAACGTCGTTGACGCGGGCAGCGATGTCGCTGCATCGTTGGTTGAGCTCCATCGCGCGAGCGAAATCGCTCTTGCCGAGCGCATCCGCCGTCTGCCGGCGAAGCAGGTACCCGTGTTCGGGGCACTCCGGTTCGTTTTCCAGAAGGCGTTCCGCACGTCTCAGCCACCCGCGCGCTACGGTGCTCGAGCCCTTCTCGATGTAATCCGCGACCAGATCCAGTGCCACCCGGGCCGCGGGGATGCTCCGACCGGATTTTGAGTAGGCTGCATATGCCTTCTCTCGGGTCTGTACCCCTTCTTCGGTCTCGCTGAGCCACAGCGTGCACGCGGCCAGCATTTCCAGTTCTTCGGCGGAAAGGTCTCGCCGTTCCTGCGTCGCGTGGAGCGCCCGGTAGGCTTCCCGGAAGTCCTCAAGATCGTACGCAGCTTGAATCTCCGGCGAGGGCAAACCAGGCTGAGCGGACTTGGCGTGCGGCACCGGCGCGGCCGCCAGTTCCCGGAGCGCCTGCAGAAGCGCATCCGCGCTGGCGAAGCGATTCCCGCGCTCTTTCTGGAGGCAACGATGGACGACATCAGCCACGGATTCCGGCTGACCAGGCAAACGCCCCGCCTCCTCATTCACGATGCTGTACATGATCGCCGCCGGATGTTCACCGTGAAACGGCCGCGTCCCCGACAACAACTCATAGAAGATTACTCCCAGCGCGAATATGTCTGAGCGCCCGTCTATCTCGCCGCCGGATATCTGTTCGGGAGACATATACGCAGCCGTGCCAACCGCCATGTCGGCGTCCGTCAGATTGCCCTCATGCATGACCAGGGCCACGCCGTAGTCCAGCACTTTGACCCGCCCGGCATTGGTGATCATCACGTTGGACGGCTTCAGATCGCGATGAATGACGTCCTTGGCGTGCGCCGCCGCCAGCGCATCCGCCAGGGGGACGGCGATCTTCAGAAACTCTTCGGCGTTCAACCCTTCATCACGGATGAAACTGTCGAGCGACTTGCCTTCCACCAGCTCCATCGTGAGAAACAGCCGCTCCTGGTCTTGTTCGATAGAGTGGATCGTGACGATGTTGGGGTGGTTCAAAGCGGCCAGCGCCTTGGCTTCTCGCTCGAAACGGGCGAGTGCCTTTGCGTCGCGGCGCAAGGCGCTGGGGAGCAGCTTGACGGCCACGTCGCGCCCCAGTTTGCGGTCGCGGGCGCGATAGACCTCTCCCATGCCACCGGACCCGATGGTATCCAGAATGTCGTAGTGTGCCAGCGACTTGCCTATCACGCCTTGGCCTTTCTCGAGGGTTGGTCGGGCCGCCAGATGATAACAGCGAACCCTGTAGCGGTCAAAGTCGAGCCGCCGCGCCGACGTCCTTTACAAGTTAGTTGTCACTATGTTAGAATAGCGGGCTCAATCGTGCTTCCCGCCATCCTAACCCCGGGGTTCCCCATGAAGCGTCTATCGTGTTTCGCCGTCGCCCTGTGCCTGCTCGTCGTCCTCCCCGTCGGCGCCCGCGCCGGCTGGGTCGAGAACGGCGTGCCCGGCATCCTCAATCCGGAAAACAACAACAACATCGTCGCCATCAGCGATGGCGCCGGCGGCGTCATCGCCGTGTTCCAGTACGGCAGCCTTCTCGACGACATTTACGCCCAGCGTTGGGACTCGCGCGGCAACGTTCTGTGGGGCCCCAACGGCGTGGCCCTCTGCACCGCCAGCGGCTACCAGGATTCCCCGGCAATCGTGTCGGACGGAGCCGGCGGTGTCATCGCCGCGTGGGAAGATCTGCGCGGCGCCACGTTTGACGTCTACGCACAGCGCGTGGATGCCAACGGGAACGTGCTGTGGGCGGCGGACGGTGAGCAGATCACATTCGAGGCAGCGACGGAGCGCACCGCGGCGATCGCGAGCGACGGCGCCGGCGGCGCCATCATTACCTGGGTCGACGCACGGCTCGGCAGCAACGACATCTACGCGCAGCGCCTGAACGCGGCCGGCACCAACCAGTGGTTGCTCGGCGGCGTTCCCGTATGCGCGGCTTTTTTCAGCCAGGGTTCGCCCGAGATCATCTCCGATGACGCCGGCGGCGCCATCATATCGTGGGTGGATTTTCGCTCGGGCCTGGCCGACGACATCTACGTACAGCGGGTGAACAGTTCCGGCATCACGCAGTGGCAAATCGACGGCGAGCCCGTAGTCACCGCGGCGGAAAACCAGCGTACCCAGACGATGACGACGGACGGGGCGAACGGCGTCATAATCGTCTGGGAGGATTTTCGTAACTTCGAGTACGACATCTTCGGCCAGAGGTTCGACGCGAGCGGCACCGAGCGGTGGAACGCCCAGGGTATCAACCTCTCTGTCGCCGCGAACGACCAGCGCAGCGTTGCGATCGTATCGGACGGCGGCGGCGGCGGAATCCTCGCCTGGGAAGACTTCCGCGACGGGACCGACTACGAAGTCTACGCCCAGCGCGTGACGGGGACTGGCCTCGGGATGTGGGAGTTCAACGGCGTGCTGGTCTGCGGCGCGAGTGGTGACCAGGTGGACCCGTCGCTCGCGATGGATGGCGAAGGCGGCGCGGTCATTTCGTGGACGGATGGCCGCAGCAGCACACAACCGAACGACGTCTACGCACAGCGCGTCAACGCCTTCGGGCAGAACCAGTGGACCAACAACGGCGTTCCCGTCGGAGCCACCGCGAAGAGCCAGCACGACCCGAGAACGGTGCAAACCACCGCCGGCGGGTTCATCTGCGTGTTCGACGATAACCGCGCCGGCTGGGGCCTGACCTACGCCCAGCGGATCGGCCGGCGCTACGGCGAGTGGGGCAACCCCGAGCCCGTCGTGTCTTCGGTCGCCGACGTCCCCGCGGATCAGGGCGGCATCGTCAATGTAAACTGGCTGGCCAGCGGTCGCGACAATCTCAACGAGCAGCTCATCGGCGACTACTCCATCTGGCGCGCTATCGACCAGACCTCGTTTCTGGCCGCCACGACCGGCGGCGAGGCGCGAGGCAAGGTGGTCGAACCGACCGCCACGCGGTCGTCGTTCGATCGCGACACGTACATTGTGCAGCGCACCGCGGCCGGAGAATTCTTCTGGCAGTGGATCGGCGAGCAAATCGCCACCTATTCACCCGCATACGGCTTTGCCGCGGAGACGCAGTTCGATTCCGTGTCCGTCAACCCGGGCATTCACTATTTCCGGGTGATTGCGCACCATACGTGGGATCAGTTCATATTCTGGGAGTCGAATCCGGACAGCGGTTACTCGGTGGACAACGTCGCGCCCGGCTCCCCGTTCTTGCTCGCCGCTGTGCGGGCCGGCGGGAGTGACGTCGATCTGGACTGGAGCCCGAGCGGGCCGAGCGAACCGGACTTCATGGAGTACTGGGTGTATCGTGGTCTGGTCTCGGGCTTCCCCACCGACGCGGGTCACTTTCTGATGAGTGCGCCCGACACACTGGCGACCGACAACAACGCCGACCCCGGCACCGCCTACTACTACAGGGTGGTAGCCGTGGATATCCACGAGAACCAGAGCGGCGATTCAAATGAAGCCATGGTGGACGCCGTCGTGACCGGTATTCGGAACGACCCGCCGAGGCCGCTGGCCCTTCAGGTACTGCCCAACTCGCCCAACCCGTTCAGCAACACTACCGCCGTTCGCTTCGGACTGCCGGAAGCATCGGATGTGTTGCTGGAGGTCTTCGACGTTGCCGGTCGACGCGTTTACGGCGAGCGGCGCTCCAACGTCCTGGCCGGCTGGCAGACCTTCAGTTTCGATGGCCGCGATGCGCGCAACGCCCCGCTGCCGAGCGGTGTCTATTTCTTCCGTGTAACGGTTGCCGGCGTGACAGCGACGAGCAAGATGGTGATCAGTCGGTAACCCGGCGCGTTAGAGCCATTTGGACTCTTTGTCGGCATAGCGCTCCTTTTTCCAGATTGGCATCCGTTCCTTCACCAGCTCCACGAGTGCCTCGATCGCGGCAAAAGCGTCACCGCGATGGGCCGCGGTGACGACGACGAGCAACGACACCTCACCCACGTTGAGATCCCCCACGCGGTGCACTAGCCGCACGGCCCGCACGTCGAACTGCTCTTTGATGCCATCGACGATGCGCTCGCCCTCCCGTTGGGCCATCTCACGGTAGCAATCGTAGTGAATTCCTTCGACTTCGCGGCCGTCGTTGTGGTTGCGTACGACGCCGGAAAACGTGACCACGGCACCGCCGTCCGGCCGGAGCTCACCCACGAACGCGGCGGTATCGATGATGTCATCCGTAATCTCAACCGTCATGTCATTCGATGTACTCTGGGCGTCCACGTCAACCTCCGGATACGGGCGGGATCAGGGCGACGCTGTCTCCGTCGCGCAAACGATAATCGCCGGGAACAAATGTCTCGTCCACGGCATAGCGAAGTGGCAAACCTCTGACGCGCTCGTCGCCTCGCGATGCCATGAGCTTCTCCGCCAACTGTGACACCGTGGTCCCTTCCTCCACCTCGAACTCTAGGTGATCGGCGCTGATCACGTCCCGGAGCCGCGCGAACAACAACACGTCGATTCTCACCTGTGCTTCTCCTTTGCGTGCGGAAGGCGCAGCGTGGGAAGTGTTTGGCCCCGGCGAACGCGCGCGCCGTCGCCCGGCACGACAATCAAACAGTCGGTGTCGGCGAGAGTCGTGACCATGTGCGACGCTTGTCTGGGGAGCCGAATCACCCGGCCCGTGTGCTCGTCCCGGTTTTGGCCGCGCAGGAGAAGCCAGCGCTTGCCATCGGCGGTGAATGCGTCGGTGATCGCGCGCTGCTCCTCGACCAGGCCGGCGTGCTCTTCCATTCCCGAGAGTCTTTCCAACGCGGCGTATACGTAGACGTAGAAACACACAAACGCGCTGGCGGGGTTTCCGGGGAGCCCGAACACGTACTTTCGATCGCGCACGCCGAAGTAGAGCGGCTTGCCGGGTTTCTGACTTACTCGCCAGAATACTTCCTCCACCCCCAGCTCGTCGAACACGGACCGCAGAAAATCATGCTCGCCGACCGACACACCTCCGGACGTGACCAGCACGTCGCACCGATCCAGCGCCGATCGAACCGCGCTCAGCAGTGCGCTTCGCCGGTCGCCCACGGATCGCACGCGTGAGGGCCGGATGCCCATTTGGTGCAGCATCGCGGTCAGCATGTGGGAGTTGCTGTCGTAGATCTGCCCGTCATCGAGCGCCCCACCCGGTGATACCGTTTCGTCTCCCGTCGCGATCACCGCCACACGCGGGCGCCGCACCACCAAGACGTCGTTTCTGCCTACCGATGCCAAACACGCTATGACACCGGGGTGGATCAAGGTGCCTTTCTTCAGAATCCGCGCACCCGCGCGAACCTCTTCGCCCCGCCGGCGGACGTGCCGGTACTTTTCGACGGGTGCTTCGATTACGAGTGCGCCTGCATCGACGAGTACATCTTCCACCGGGATCACGGCGTCGGCGCCTCGCGGCAGCATTGCACCCGTCATGATGCGGCAGGCTTGCCCGCTTCTCAGCGTGCCTTTTCGCGCACCGGCGTACACGGTGCTCTTGATTGTCAGCCGGACCGGCTTCCCGGAAGCGGCCGCGGCCGCGTCATGGGACCTCACCGCAAAACCGTCCATGGCCGAGTTATCGAAGCGCGGCAGCGGAAACGGCGTGCGTATGTTCTCCGCGAGCGCGTGCCCCAGCGCCAGATCGAGCGGGACGGTTGTCGCGTCGAGCGGTACGCAACGACTCGCGACGTGACGCATGGCCTGTTGGGGAGTGATCATGCCGCCCCCAAAAGAACTCTCACCGACACAAGCAGAATCAGCGCTCCGATCAGGCGCTGCACGCGGACGACGCTGAGCTCGTAGGATCCCAGTCGGGAGCCAATCTGCCCCCCGAGAAAGACGGCCAGAACCAGCGGGAGAATCATGGCGTCGAGATAAACTCCTTTGGCCAACTGACCGGCAAGGCCGGCGGTGGAGTTCACCAGGATAAATACGGATGACGCGGCGGCCGTCGCGCGTGCGTCGCCCCACCCCGTCAGTATTAGTAACGGCGCGAGAAATATCCCGCCGCCGATACCCACGATGCCTGCGAGGAATCCCAGGGTGGCGCCCAGCGGCAGGCCCACGAGCCACATCGCGCGCGTTGAAATCGACGACAACAAGCCGCCGCGTCCCAGCGGGAGAAACATTCGCGTGCCGGCGATAAACAAAGAGACGCCCAACAAGAGCAGGAACACCTGCTTGCCGATGGGTACTCGACCGCCAAGATAAGCCATGGGTACAGACAGAGCCACGAGCGGCAAAACGCGGCGCCACTCGAGATGACGTTCTCTATGAAAATGCCACACGCCCCCACCGCTGACGACGAGGTTACACACGAGCGCCGTTTGCGGAATTGTCGTGTACGGAAGACCGATCAACGCGAGCACGGCAAGGTACGACGACCCCCCACCAAAACCCACGGTCGCGTAGAACGCCGCGATCAAAAAGAAGAGTAACGGCAGCCAGAACGGGAGCGTTTCCATCAGTGCCCACCCCCACGAATCATTGGGTAAGCGTGAAGCAGCGCGGGGAAGAGTGCGTCCAGTGATTCCTCTGTGCCCTTCAACGATCCCGGTAAATTAATGATAATCGTGCGGCCGCTGATACCCGCCAGCCCGCGCGACAGCATTGCATAGGGCGTGCGCGCCTGCCCGTGCGCGCGGGCCGCCTCGGCAATTCCGGGAATCTCGCGTTCAATCACCTTGCGCGTAGCTTCAACCGTCACGTCGCGCGGACCCAACCCGGTTCCTCCCGCGGTCACAACCAGGTCCGTCTCCTGCGCTATGAACGAGCGCAGCGCCTCAATGATGAGTTCTTCGTCGTCGGGAAGGATTTCGTATGCAGGCGTGATCCCAAGCGACTCGAGCCTTTCCCTGATGAAGACTCCCGATCGGTCCTCGCGCTTGCCTTCCTCGACACCATCCGACGTGACGATGACCGCCGCCGTAAACTGTATCGGCGGGCGATCCCGAAATTCCGTCTTGCCGCCGCGCTTGAAATCCAGCCGAATCGACGTGATCTCGATGTTCTTGTCCACGGGCTTGAGCATGTCGTAGATGGTGAGCGCTGCAACGCTCGCCGCTGTCAGCGCCTCCATCTCGACCCCCGTTTTCCAGATCGCCTCTACCGAAACTGTAATCATGACGTGATCGTCGGCAACGTCGAATGAAACGTCGACAGCGTCGATGGGGAGTGGGTGACAGTAAGGAATGATGTCGGGCGTCTTCTTGGCCGCGGCCACCGCCGCCACTTGCGCGACAACGAGCACGTCTTTCTTGGGAAGGTCGTTGGCTTGCAGGCGCCGGATCGATTCGGGCGACGCATTGACGCGTGCCGAGGCGGTGGCTCGCCGAAGCGTAGTGGTTTTCGAAGTGACGGACTTCATCTCACCCTCCAATGTTGCGGATCAGCGGGCCCGCCGTGGAACGCCTTTCTCTCTCGCCGGGGTGAAACGGCGTGTCGTTGAATTCGCTTCCGGCCGGTTTGTTCCAAACGACTTCTCGTATCGCGGCAATGACGTGCTTGTCAGAAGCGCCACCCCTGACGAGCGGGCCTAGGTCGTACTCGACGTCCGAAAAGAGGCACGGCCTGATGCGGCCCGTGGCGGTGATGCGGATACGCGAGCAGTTCCGACAAAACGGTTCTGACAGAGGAGCAATGAATCCGACCCGGCCGCCGCTCCCCGAAATCGCGAATGTCTGCGCCGGCTGGTCCGTGCGTGGCAACTCGGACAGCTCGAAGTGCTCCTGAACGACTCCGCGCACACGGTCAATCGGCAAGACGCGCTCGGCACCCCATCCCGATCCGCACAGCGGCATAAACTCGAGGAAGCGGATTTCGAGCGAGCGCTTCTCGGCCATCCGTGCAAAGTCCACAATCTCCCTCGGTGTCATGCCCGTCATGACGACCACGTTGATCTTGAGCGGGAATCCCGCGTCGATCGCAGCTTCGATGCCGCCACGAACCCGCTGATACATCTTCGTGCGAGTAACGGTGGAAAAGCGCTCGATGTCGAGGCTGTCGAGGCTGACATTGATTCGGTTCAGACCCGCCTTCCGTAGCGGAGCCGCAAGGCGTTGCAAGAGGCTTGCGTTGGTAGTGGCAGAGAGCTCTCTTACCGTGTCGATAGCGCTCAGCCGCTCGACAATAGTGATGATGTCGGGGCGCAGGAGCGGCTCACCGCCGGTCAGACGGTAGCGCGTGACACCGAGCCGACTCATCAGGCGCACGACGCGCTCAAGCTCGTCTATGGTGAGGTACTCTGGCTTGGGTTCAAGCGGCACACCCTCGGGCGGCATGCAGTAAACACATCGGAAATTGCAGCGGTCCGTGAGCGAGATTCGAACCGTGGATACCCGACGGCCGAAACGGTCCACGAGTTGGACATTCGAGGCCACGGTCTTCTCCTTTTCAATTCGTCGCGGTCGTCCGCGATTCGGAAGGCGGCGCTGTTTCCGGCGCCGCCCCGTTTCGTGCTCCGTGGCGCCGCTAGGGCGCTGTAGGAGCCCGAAATCGGAGAACGTTTAGACTATGTATGTTGACTCTACCACGCACCCGGCCCGTTTTCAACGCCTGGTCGCGCAATCGCACCTTGCCTTCGGGACGTCCGACAGTCGGGGCGCATCGCATCATTCCCCGCCCGTAACCGGCCATCAGGAACAGGAGAGAAGATACCGCGATAACGGAAAGTTTTCGCATGGAAAACCTCCCGGTATGGGCCTAGGCGGATGTGCCCCCGGTAGAATGGTGTCGTCCGCCGCACGCCTCGTTCAGACGCAGAGTAGCACGCAATCCGCGTCCAATCAATCGACACATGACTACGGATAATCAGCTTTTCGACACGAAATGATTCCAACGCATCATTGACTATACTGGCCCGCCGAGGCGAAGATAACGTTTGTATCCATTCTCGCCGAGAGGAGCCTGCCGTGCTCCTGCGCCGCTGCCTCCGTTACTTCTCTCTTTTGTTTCCGTGAATCCGTTAACCGGAAGGACGTGATTGATGTGAAAAAGCTGGTTTTAGTGCCGGCATTGGCTTTCACGCTGGTATTACTGCTGCCAGGAACAGCACAGGTCCAATCACCTCTAATAGGTCAGATGGAGCTGAACTACTATGAGCCGAATCCTATATGGAGAGGGACCATTACCGGAGACATCTCTGGAGAGATCTTCTTTTCCAATATAGGGGGTAAGGAAGCAGGAATGGCGTACCACTTCGAGGAAGAATGGTGGATCACGGACCAAGGCGGCACGATCTTGAGAGGGACTGACGAAGGTGTCGTCAGCCCCAACAGCAAATACAGGATGAACGGTGTAGTGACAGAAGCGGCGCCGGAATGGTCGCATCTGATTGGTCGAAAAGTGCACGCCAGCGGCTATATAACGTGGGATCCAGATACAGGCGCACCACTAACCGCTCCCGGTACGTTCAGAATAGAATAGGTGTTGTCGATCGCTGGCGGCTGGGCGGCAGGCCCAGGAATAGATAGTAGTTCCGGCGGCCGCCCTCGGCGAAGCCGTAACCGACGTATATCGGGCCGATAAGGGTGTCGACGGCGAAAAACGCGCTGCCGGCTGCGATACCGCGGTCGAACGCGATCTCGCTCCTCTCTTCGAACACGTTGCCGTACTCGACCGATGCGCCCAGGTATGCGGGCAGCAGCGTCGAGTTCCACATGCGTCGGTAGAAGATGGCGTACAGCAGTGCGGCGTGCTGGCCGCCGATTTCGTCGTGCTCCAGGCCGGACAGCCGGGTGAATCCTCCCAGGAGAAACCGACTCTGGAGCGGCGCGTCGCTGTCGCGGGTGGTGCCGAACGAGCCGCCAAACAAGCCGGTGTAGCGTCCCCGCGTGTACGCGAGGGATCCATCGACCTCGCCCTGCTCGTATTCGGCGTCCGAGCCCAACGCCTCCAGGCCGGCCTTGACCCGCACCCGGAAGTGGCCTCCGCTGCGCGGGAAGCCCACGTCGTCCAGCTCGTCCACGTAGAACTGCACGAACGCGTCTCCGGTATCGAAGTCCCTGTCGGTCAGCGACGGGTCGCCCACCTGTACCTTCATAGTCCCGCTTTCGCGGAGGACGCCGGCACGGACGTCGCCCCACGTGCCCAACTCACGACCGAAGGCAGCGTAGCCGCCATAACTCCGCCTGTTCCACTCGGTGAGCTTGCGGCCTTCGTCGTCGAACACGTTCATCGCCCGCTCGCCGGCGAAGACCAGCAAGTGGATGTACTTGCGGAGCTTGTGGTCGATCGGTTGATGCAACTCGGTAAAGACGTTGGGCTCCTGGCCAATCTGGATGCCGGTGCGCCACTCGCCGCCCAGGCCGTTGATGGGCGTGCGGATGAACGCGGCGGCGACGTTGAAGTTGGGGCCTTCGTAGTCCTCGAATACCGCCACACCGAGCTGCAGGTAGTTCGGTCCCCGTGACGCCTCGCGCGCGGTGATCGTGAGCACCGTGCGGTCCGACTCGATCGTGATGTCGTAGTAGACCGATTCGAATATTTCCAGGCCGTATATCTGATTCAGGTCGCGTTCGAGACGGGTGACGTCGAGGGTCTGGCCGACCTTGATAGTGAGCCGCGCGGCGATCACGCCGTCCGAAAGGCGCGAGTTGTTGATGATTCGGACCTCGTCGATCACTGGGGGCGCGGGGGTGCCGCGCGCGCGCGCGGCCAAGTGCGCACGGTAGATGTCGTTGGATACCGACAGCCTTTCGAGCCGCTCGAGGGCCGACTCGGCAGCGGTGACGCCGGCGGGGACCGCTTCGACCGCGCGGTCGAAAGACGACGCCGCAATGTCTCCCAGGTCGGGCCGGATGAGGATGTCGTCGTCCGTGAGTGCCGCGATCTGCTCGTCGGTGTTACGACGCGTCAGAATGATCAACAGCTGGTCGGTGGCGGCCAGTACCGACCGGATCTCCTCGCGCTCCGCAAGAGGCGTACTGATGTCGACGGCTATTACGACGTCGGCACCCATCCGGCGCACCACGTCGATCGGCAGGTTGCTGGCGACGCCCCCGTCGATCAGCAGTCTGCCGTCGATCTCCCTCGGTGCAAACACCACTGGGATCGACATGCTCGCGCGCATCGCCAGCGCCAAGTCGCCGTGGCCGATCACCACCGCTTCCCCCGTCGCGATGTCGGTCGCGACCGCCCGGTAGGGGATGCTCAGGTCGTCGAAATCACGGACCGTTACCACCGGCAGCGTGTACTTCTTCAGCAGCAGGTCGACCTTCTGGGCGTCGAGTATGCCCAGGGGAAACTGGAAGCCGCCGGGGGTCACGCCGGGCTTGTTCTTGACCAGGTAGAGGTCGTCGTCGCGCTTGCGTCGGAACGAGCGGTCCTCGCGTGGGATCCGGTCGACGAAGGCGTCCGCCCAGTCCACTTCGGAGATCAGCGTCTCCAGCTCGCCGGTCGACATGCCCGACGCATACAGGCCGCCAACGATCGCACCCATACTGGTGCCGGAAATGTAATCGATTGGTATGCGGTACTCTTCGAGAATCTTGAGTACGCCAATGTGCGCCGCGCCGCGCGCGCCGCCGCCGCTCAGCGCGAGGCCGATCTTGCGACGCTCCTCGCCGCCGGTGTCGCTGGACTCGCGGGCCGCCGCCGGCACCAGCGACAAGGCCACGACCACCGCGCAGAGAACGCATGTCAGCCGGCAGGTCTTAGAACGCATATCCCAACAGGAGGGCAAAACCCTGGTTCTTGATGTCGTCCGCTTCGATCACCTGCGGGTCGCCGTTGATCTCGAAGTCGCCGCTCGTAATCACGTTGGTGAACCCACGCTGGTAGCGGATGTCGAACGTTACCATCCCGCTTCCGGCATCCCACCGGAATCCCGTACCTACGATCCCGCCGAAGTCATTTACGTGCGTAACAGAACCTATATCGACCGACACCGATAGAAGCGATGCCGACAGGTCCAATTCGGAGCTCAACGTGTAGGAGAGGACCGGGCCCACATACAGAATCGGTTTGAAACTCCCTTTCAGGGGAACCGTGTACACCAACAGCAAGGGCATCTCTACGTAGTCGAACAACGCCGTGAGGTCGACATCGACGATGGAGTAGTCGAGCAGTCTGGAGGTGACGCCCCGCTGCGAGTACAACAGCTCTGGCTGGAGGCTGAGTTGGTCGTTGAACTGGTAGATCAAGAAGGCCCCCGCCGCACTACCCGGCTTGAATGACATGCTGGGGTCCCACGACGTCGGGTTGTCCGTGATCGAGGCGGCATTGAGGCCCGCCTTGATGCCGAAAGACGTGTTGCCCGCGACCGCGGCGTTGGTCGTCGCGGCGACGAGGACGACTATAATGAGCAGATGCCGTAGCTTCACGGTTTCTCCCCCGCGTTTATAGCGCGCTCAGTGACCCCTCACAGAAACCGGTATCCGACTCCCAACGACACCGATACAAAGTTCAGGTGACCCAAGCCTACCAGGCCGTTGTTGCAGATCAGCCCCTGGAATCCGGGTGGGAACACCGAAAAGTCCACCTGCCCGAAGTCTGTGTATTTCACACTGGCACCCAGGCTCCACGACTTGCTGAAGTAATAGTCCATACCGGCGACGATGCCGAGCGCGACGTCCTTGGCGATCTCGATGTTTTCGGCCGGAAAGCCCGTGGCGATGACCCCCAAGGCGACGAAGCCGCCCGCGTACACGTCTGTCACTTTCCCCGGAGTGAAGTGGTAGTTCGCGCCCAGCGTGGGAAATGTGAAGTTGGGTGCGCCTGTGATGCTCAAGTCGACGTCGGTCGCGGTGAATTCCATCTCGATGACCTCGGCCAGGTACATGAAGCTCACTTCGACCCCGATCCGCCGGTTGAACACGTACTCGAAGCTCGCGACGACGCCGCCGGCCGTGTTGACCTTGAGCGCGCTGTAGAAGTCCAGAAAGCTGAGGAACGGAATATCGCTGCAATCGTTCCAGGCCTCGACTTCGTTCTCACCTAGCGGAACAGCGAGAATCCCCTGGAACTTGAGCGTGCCCCAGTGGGTCGCGGATCTCCAGTCCTCGTCCGCCCGCGAGTCGGTGTGGAGGAGTCCGGCTCCGATGAGAGAGAACAAGGCGGTCGCTATTACCCGGGAGGCGGAAGCTCTGAACGACATGCTGTGTCTCCCCTACTCGTCGAAACGATCGAGGCATGCAAAGTGAGGCAAGGGCGCCTCCAGATCGTACTGTCTGCGCCGGACTATAGACAGGACTTTTCTAATAGCTTTACCCACAAAATACTTACTCGTCACTCGTACGGGACGCCCTTCTTCCGCGCCTCCGCCAGCGCGCGCGCGTACCACTCCAGTTCGTTGAAGAATCGCCCGCTGCGCCGGACGTAGGTCTCGTCGAGCGGCTTGCCATCCTCGTCGAAGGACTTCTCCACGTGCGAGACGGGAAACATCGAGGGAATGGTAACCAGGCCCACCTCGCCCAGGACCGTGCGCAGGTGGACGGCGGCGCGCACGCCGCCGAAGGGACCGGCCGAGTAGCTGACGATGCCGGCGGGCCGCCAGAAATACTCGTTCATGAAGTGGTCGATCAAGTTCTTGAGCGCGGGCGACAGGCTATGGTTGTACTCGCCGGTGACGAAGACGAACGCGTCGGCGGCTCGGTAGATCGAGGCGATCTCCTCGAGCAGCGCCGGCGCCTGGCCCTTCTCGTACTCCTTGTACGTGAGATCGAGCAGCGGCAGGGGCCGTTCCAGTGGATCGATCAGCGTCACCTCGTGCCCGCGCTCGCGCAGCTGCCGCTCCACGAAGCGCGCTGCCCGAATGCCCCGGCGCTGGCGGCGCACGGACCCATAGACGACGACGATGTGTAGACTCATGTGTGCTCCTTCCTCTCCGGTTCCATGTAGTAGCAAGTGTATCACCACTCGATCTTGTAGAAGAGATCGCTTCCCGTAGACACGCCCGACTCGGCCTGCAGCGTCCACTGAGCGGAGAGCATATACTGCACGCGCCAGATGACGGACTGGTCGAAGAGGCCGAGGGTGTTACTGATGTAGAGGCGCGGCGAGAGGTACTTGCCCGAGGTGAACGCGGCGGCGCCCGAACTGGTCATCTCCAGGCGCGCCTCGTCCAGTCCCATCTCGCGGCCCATCGACTGGGTCAGAACGTTCCCCTGCTGCATACCCAGCGAGAGCGCCGCGGCCGCCACCATGTCGGACTGGGAGCCCTGCGCCTGGTCGAGCGGCCGGCCGGTGATGAGGTACGACAGCGCCTCGGACTGCGACATCGCCGGCTCGGAGAAGACCTCGATGCGCGGGTCGCGTGCCGTTCCGCGCACGCGCACGCCCGCGATCACGCCGTCGCTCGCCTTACGATAGGCGCGGATGTCGAGTCCGGGGTTGTCGATGGGGCCGCCGGTGAAGACGATTTTGCCGGGGTCGATCTCGAGCGGCTGGCCGTACGCGTTGTACTTGCCGTCCTCGATGCGCAGCTCGCCGCTGCCGGCGGTGGGGCGGCCGGGCTCTTCGATCACGAGTACACCCCCCTCGAGCTTGGCGGTCAGGTTGAAGCCGCGGAACTCGACGCTGTCGCCGAGGGCGAAGCGCAGGCGCGCGGTGACGTCGACCGGCGCCTCGCCGGGGTGTTCCTCGCCCGCGATGACGACGTCCTTCGATACGCCGACGGCCGATTGCGGCACGTCGAGCAGCTCGATCTTCGCCCACGGGATCTCGACGTCGCCCTCCAACGCAACTTTCCGCCCGGCGATGTCCACGGTGACGTCGGGCGAGACGGTCACGCGCGCCTGTGCGGTGTTGGCGATCTCGAAGCGGCGGCCGTGGACGCGGATGCGCGAGCGCCGCTCGTCGCCGCGCCGATCCAGCGTGGTCTCCAAGCGCAGCTCGCCGCCGCCCGACCGCGCCATCCCCTCCAACGTGAATCCCTTTCCGCGCACGCCGTGGGCGTTCATCGCGACGTCCTGCAGTTGCAGGCCGTAAGTGCGTAGCCGCGCCGCGCCGCCGGCCACCTCCATCTCCCAACGCACGGGGAGACTGCCGAGCGTGCCCTCTCCCTCGGCCACGAAGTCGAAGCTCCCCGCCGTGGGCGCGATGGGCGGTGAGAGACGCCCGAGGAAGGAGAGGTCGCTCGCCCCCGCCGCGACGCGAAAGGAGACGGGCTGTTCGGACGTGAAGCGATCGGCCCTGGAGAGGCCCGGCGCCGTGCCTTCGCCGCGCAAGCGGGCCACCGACTCCCCTCGATAGACGAGGTTCACGTGGAGGCTCGCCGCCGAGCCCGATGAATCGACGCGCACCGCAACCGCCGTGCTGTCGAGCCGAAGCACCTCGTGTCCTTCGCCCACTGGCAAGCGGATCTCGAACGTCGCGGGCGGCACGGAAAGGTCGGCGCGCAGGCCGCCGTCCGGCGCGAGCGCGGCCGCGGCCGCGGCATCGACGGTGCCGGAAGCGCTCCATCCGGCGGGAAGGACGAGCTGGGCAAGCGCGGCGGGAACGCGCTGGATCTCGAAGTGCAGAGCGGCCGAGTCCCCGCGCGCCCACCGGCCGTCGAGCGCGATCGAGGCGCCGTTCGAGTCGAGCACCAGGCGAGATACCGACACGCGCTCGCTCGCCACCGCCACCTCGGCCGGCGCACGCGTGCGCCAGTCGCCGGCGGGCGTGCCGCCCACGGTGAGTGAGTCGAGGGCGCCGGCCCACGCCCGCTCCGCGTACGCACCCGCAGCCGCGATGCGCACGGAGGTGGACCCGGCGCTCGCGTGTGCCGAGAAAGTGTGCTTCTCCACGCGGCCCGCCACCCGCGCGTAGAGGCGGTCGATTGCGCGGCCGGCCGCGCGCAGACTATCCGCTTCCAGCTGGATGTCCACGCCACCGCCCGGCGCCAGGTCGGCGTCGGCGTCCACGCTCAGCGCCGCCACCCGGTAGTGGCGGAAGCGCAAGGTGTCGGCGCTGACGCGCGCACGCACGCGCGGGGCCCCGCGCGGTCCGCTCGCGTGGGCCTCTACGCGCGCCGCGCCCCCGACGTCCGCGTGCGCGAGCGCGAGATCGGGGAGTATGGCATCGACGCCGATCGCGAGCGTGTCACCAATCACGCCGGAAACGCGCAGCTCGTTGCCGCCCAGCGCGAGTGCGAGATCGGTGATCTCGACTTCGCGGCCACGCACGCGCCCCTCGGCGCGCGCCCGCAGGGATCGCTCGCGCACCGTCCCTTCCAGCGTGTCGATGCGCGCTGTTGCAACGATCCCACCATCAGTGAGTTTGCCTTCGGAGCGCACGCGGAGGTCCACGCGCCCCGGCCAGTCGGCCGCCGCGGGCGTGATTCCCGCAGGGTCCACCCCGTCCGCCTCTACGGCGAGCGCCCACTGCACGCGCGGCGACCACGCGACATCTCCCGCCACGCGGACCGTGCCGCCCGCCACGGCGAGCACCAGCTCGGCGATGTCGGCGCCCGCCGGCGCGATTTCAACCGTGATGCGTCCATCGAGCGGGTAGCCGCGGAGCAAGCCCGCCAGCGTGTCGATCTTCGCGAACGCCCACGGACCGTCCGCGGTCACGGTGCCGTTCGACGAACCCCGCAACGACAGGACGCCCGGCCAGCCGGCCGTGTCGCCCAGGATCACGCCGGGCGCAATGCCGTCCACCCTCAGGAGCACGTCCCAGCGCACCTCTGGCAACCACGACGTCGTCCCGCTCAACGCGACGACCCCTCCCGCCAGGCCTACGCGGAGCGAGTCGATGCGTGCCTCGTGCCAGCTCGCGCGCGCACCCAGAGCGACGTCCGCGGCGGGCATGCCCTCCGGCATTACGTGTGCGCGCGCCGTGACGCGCGCGTCGTCCATACCGCCCGCCGCCGTCAGCTCGGATATCGTCGCCACGACGCCGGGCGCCATCACGTCTGCGTCGCGCAGCAAGAGGCGCCCAACCATGATCTCCACTGGCAGCGCGGGGCGCCCGGCGGGGCGGGCCGAGGCGGTGTCTGGCGCCGCGGGAACCGTGTCGTCGCGCGCGGCGATCGCGACCGCGAGCCCCTCGACTTCGATGTCGCGCAGATCCAGCCGCCGCCCGTGCAGCGCCAGCGGGCGCCACGCCACCGCCACGCGCTCCGCGGTCACCGAGATCGGCGGCGCGTCCAGCGACATGCCGCGCAGCTCGAAGCGACTCGCCAGCCGTCCGTGGAACTCGCCCACGGCCACCCCCACCGGCAACCGATCCAGCGTGCGCAGGGCGATGCGCCCCCCGCTGGTCGTGCCGACGAGGAAGGCGACCGCAGCCGCGGCCAACGCCACGAGTACGCCCGCCGTCAGGGCGATTCCGGCGAGCACGCGCGAGATGATGCGCAGCGTCCTTCTCACAGGTCCGGTCCGATCACGAAGTGCACGCGAAAGTCGTAGTCTTTGTCCAGGGCAACGGCTCCGTCGAGGCGGAGCAGCCCGACCGGCGAGCGCCAGCGCAGGCCAACGCCCGTCCCCTTCGCCAGCTCCTCGCGCAACGACGAGGAGTAGGCGTTGCCGGCGTCGAAGAACAGCGCCATGCCCCACTTGGACGTGAAGAAGTAATCCGTCTCCACGCTCCCCACGATAATCGCGTCGCCGCCGATCACCGTTCCTCCCTCATCGACGGGACCGAGGGACCGGAACTCGTATCCGCGCACGCTCTGGTCGCCGCCGGCGAAGAAGCGGATCGTCGGGGGCAGGTCGCGGAACTGCGACGTGAACGTGCGCCCCAGCTCGGCGCGCACGATAAAGCGCGCGTTCGGTGCCAGGCTGGCTATCGCCTTGCCCTCGAACTTCGTGCGCAGGAAAGTCGCGCTCGACGCCACCTGGTCGTGGGCGCCATCGACGTACAGACGAATGCGCCGCCCCCTGCGCGTGAAGATGCGGTCGTCGGCGCGCACGTGCATCCAATCCAGGCCGGGCATGAGCAGATCGGAGGTGCCGTCGTCCACGCCGACGCGGAAGGTCTCGTGCTCGAAGCGCAGCGACCATGTCTCCTTGAGCCCCCAGCGCCGATGGCTCGCCGTGCCGCCCACGGAGACCTTCTCGCTCTCGCTGCTGGTCGGGTCGAGTTTCTGGTAGCCGGCGAACACCGTCTTGAGCCACGTGCTCGGGTACATGCTGGGCATCAGGTAGCGCGCCGACGCGCTCTGCTCGATGGCCGATATCCTTCCCTCCAGCTCGGCGTTGTGGCCGACGCGATTGAGGCGTCGCAGGGAGAGCTTGAGCGTGAGGCGCGGCCCGGTGTCGGTGCCATAGCCCGCGCCGACTTCCGTGCGCGTGCGGCCTTTCGGCGCCAACTTGATTTCGATGGGCACTTCCAGTCCCTGTGCGAGATCCCGCCGCGGCTTCACCTCCACCCGGGAGAAGTAACCAACGTCACTCAACGCCTGCTGCAATTCGATGAGCTGCGGGCTCCGAAAAGGGGTCCCGCGACTGAACCGCACGAGGGCGCGCAGCACCGACTCGTCGACGATGTCCTGCTCGAACGTCACTTCGCCAAAGCGGAAGCGTGGCCCGGTGTCGAAACGCACCACGACGTCGGCGGCGAGCGCGTCGAGATCCACGAGGACCGTGGCCGTGTCGAAAACCGCGTCGAGGTAACCGCTGTCCGCGGCGACCCGAATGAACGCCGCTTTGCCCCCTTCGTAGAGGCCGTGCCACAGCGCGTCTCCCTCGGCTAGCGGGAAGCCCTTCACCAGCCGCGTGAACGCGGGCTCCGTGCGCCCCTCACCGCTCAGCTCCACGGAGAGACTGCGTACCGTGACGACGGCTCCGGGGTCGACGAGATAGCGGGCGCGCCACCGGCCGTGGCGGCGCTCGAGACGCGGCTCGACGCGCGCGCCGTAGTAGCCGAACGGCTGCAGCGCGAGCGCGACCTCCTCCGGTGCGCGCTCGTGCAAGCGCTGGACGTCGTCGTCCGATACGTCGCGTCTGCGCGCGGCCGACGCGGCGATGCCGACGGACGCCTCGACGTTCTTGAGCGGCGCTCCCGAGAGACCTTCGATCTCGACGGTGAGTTTGCGAGAATGTAACCGGCCCGAACACCCGAAGGACGCGAGCAGCACGGGCATGACGCAGAGGATCAATGCAACGCTCGGCGCTTGTCTCATGGACGTTCGCTTCGGTCCGCCGGCCGCTTCGGGCGACCGGTGTGTCAGTTCCAAAGATGCAGCTGCAGGAAAATGTCGGCGTCCGAGCCCTCGCCGCGGGGCAGCAGGAGGGCTCTCGCGCGGGCGTCGATCGACACGCCGGGATAGGGCACGATCTGTACCCCCGCTTGCACGCGATGCGTGTCGTCGTCTCGCACCTCGTGGTCGGGATCCGACCAGTCGTGCGCGACTAGCACGTTCACGCCGTTCCGCACCAGCCAGTCCAGCTCGTGGTAGAACGCCGACAGATTCGTCCGCATGCCGCTGGCTCGCTGTCGCGAGCCGATGTCGTACTCCACTTGATAGGTGATCGGCAACGAACGCGCGTAGTGCCAAGGATTGACCGCCGCGTAGACGCCGTAGGTGTCGGTGTCTCCTCCCTCTTCCAGCGGGCGCCGCCGCGCGAGCGCGCTCGCGGCCAGCGCCCACCCCTCGTCGCGATAGCCCCCGTTCAGAGAGGCGCCCCACCCTTCGTCTACGTCGAAGATGTCCCACGGGTCCGGCGCGCGCGCGCGCGACGCCATGCGGAAGTACGCCGCCTGCACGAAAGGATAGTTCGGCGCCGCGCCCACCTCCACCCCCGTCACGCGCGATTCCGGCAACGAACCGTCCAGCTCGAACTCGCGACGAATGCGCGACGTGTGATCGTCCAGACGCAGGCCGTACGAGGGCACGAAGCGCCCCCCCTTCACGTACGAATTGAGCGGCGCCTCGTGCAGGAGCACGAATGCCTCTCGGAAATAGGGCGTGTGGCTGTCGTCGAACGTGTCGCCGTAACCACTGGCGCGGCCGCGCACGCCCACGTTGGCGAAGGCGGTGACGTGGTGCACCGGGTGCAGCGCGGTCGAGACGTCGAACTGCATCGGAAAGAAGAGGGATGACTTGCTCAGCAGGGCGGCGAGACGGACTTCACCGGTGATCCGGAGCATGGGATCGGCGGCGAGCTCGTCGTAGCGTCCCGGAAAGAAGCCGTACGGCGTGGCGCCGCCCGCCGGCGTTCCCCAGGCCCACCCGTCTGCCGTCGAGTCGCGATAGGTCGGGCTTGCCTCGAACGTGTCCGGGCCGAGCGGGAGACGGTGCGAGTAGGTCGTCGCGCGGTCCCGGCGTCCCAGCCCGGGCACGCCGCGGTCCCAGTCCACGGTGGGGCGCGGGCTGGTGGCGACCATGGGGAGTGTCGCGCGGCCGTAGAAGCGTCCCGACGCGTTGCGCATCCCTCCGCCGGCGGGGTCGACGTGGCAGGTCTGGCACGAGAGACTGCACTTGCGTTCGGCGAGCTTCGGGTTGCGCCAGTCGTTGGGCGTCACGTGGCAGTTGTCGCACGTGCGTCCCGCGCGCGCGGCATACATCGGCGTCGCGTACGCCAGCGCCGGGGCGAGCGTGGCGAGGGCGGCCCCAGCGAGCAGAACCCGCTTCATGGCGCGGGGTTGCATGGCGCCTCCGCCCCGTTCTGCAGCCATCGCTGGAGGACGAGCCGCTCTTCGCTCGTGAGCCGCGGCCACGCCCCCGGCGGCATCGTGTTGCGCTCCACCGACGACAGAATGTCGAAGCGGCTGTCCACGATGCCGCGGCACGTGCGCAGATCCGCGTCGAAACCGTCTTCGGCGACCAACCGCGACGCTTGGCCGGCTGCCGCGTCTCCCCCCTGATGGCACGTGGCGCACTGACGTTGAACGATGGTGAAGACCTGGTCGTACGAGGGACTCGCGGGCACCGCTTGGGGGTCGGCCTGGTCCAGCGTCAGATCGCCCTGCCCGCATGACATCATCGTCGCGGCGGCGACCAGAACCACGAAATCTTTGCGTTTCAACGCTTTCCTCTCGCAGAATTCATCGCCTCGCGCACCCGGTGCGCAGCGGCTTCGACCTGTGCGATCGTGAAGCCAGGCGGGAAGACTTCGCCGCCCACGCCCACGGCGGCCGCGCCGGCGGCCACGTACTCGCCGATCGTCTCCGCGGCGGGGCCGCTGGTCGGCACCAGCTTCACGTCCGGCAGCGGCCCGCGCACCGCACGCACATAGGCGGCGCCGCCGAGCGCGCCCGCGGGGAAGACCTTGACCAGGCGCGCGCCGTGCCGGTGTGCCGCCAGGATCTCGCGCGGCGTCATCGCCCCGGGGACCGCGAGGAGCCCCAGCGCGTGCGCCTCGTCCACCACCTCCGCGTCGAAGACCGGCGAGAGAGCAAAACGCCCTCCGGCCGCGGCCACCGCGCGCGCGTCCGCCCGGGAGAGCACGGTGCCGCCTCCCACCAGGAGCCCCTCGTCGCGCGACAGCTCGGCGATCGCCTCGAGTGCCCCCGGCGTGGTTAGCGTTATCTCGAGCATGCGCAGCCCACCGCGTGCAGCCGCCCGACAGGCGTCGGTCACTGCCGCCTCCGGTCCCAGACGCACGCACAGGAACACGCCGTCGGCGAGCACTTCCCGCAGGGTGGAATCGATGGATCGGCCGGACATGGGTGTCGAAGCCCGGCCCTCACATACCGAGAATCAGCGCGAACATCAGCGGAGCGACGATCGCGGCGTCAGATTCGATGATGAATTTCGGCGTTTCGACGCCGAGCTTACCCCAGGTGATCTTCTCGTTGGGCACGGCTCCGGAGTACGAGCCGTAGCTCGTCGTCGAGTCGCTGATCTGGCAGAAGTATCCCCACACGGGCGTGTCTTTGCGCTTGAGATCCTGCGTCAGCATGGGCACCACGCAGATGGGGAAGTCGCCGGCGATCCCGCCTCCGATCTGATAGAAACCGATCGACGACTCGCGCGCCACGCGTTGGTACCAGTCCGCGAGCTGCATCATGTACTCGGTGCCGCCGCGAACGGTGGTGGCACTCTTCACCGCCCCGTTCATGCACTGCGCGACAAACATGTTGCCCAGTGTCGAGTCTTCCCAACCGGGCACGACCGTGAACACGTTCTTCTCCGCGGCGGCGACCACCCACGAGTCCTTGGGATCGATCTGGTAGTGTTCTCGCAGCGCGCCCGAACGGAGGACGCGGTAAATGAACTCGTGGGGGAAGTAACGCTCTCCGCTCTCATCCGCTCGCCTCCACTCGTTCTGTATGACGCGCTCGAGCCGCCGCATCGCCTCCTCTTCGGGAATGCACGTGTCGGTGACGCGGTTGAGCTGTCGGTCGAGCAGATCGACCTCCTGTTCCGGTGAGAGGTCGCGGTAGTTGGGAACGCGCACGTAGTGGTCGTGTGCGATCAGGTTGTAGACGTCTTCTTCGAGGTTCGCGCCCGTGCAGGATATCGCGTGAACCTTGTCACGCCGGATCATCTCGGCCAGCGTCAGGCCGAGCTCAGCCGTGCTCATGGCGCCGGCCAGCGTGACCATCATCTTGCCGCCGCTCTCCAAGTGCCGAGCGTACGCATCGGCGGCGTCGATGAGTGCAGCCGCATTGAAGTGGCGGTAATGGTACCGCAAGAAATCGCTAATCGGTTTCTGGCTCATGGCGCGTGCTTCTTTGCTTATCTCACCCTCGGTTCGCGAGGCTCAACGGGCCAGCATCGGGCCCAGGGGTTTGCCGCCCAGCAAGTGCATGTGGAGGTGGAAAACCTCCTGGCCGCCGTGGCGGTTGCAGTTGACGAGCAGGCGATATCCGTCGTCCGCGATCCTCTCGTTGGCGGCGATGCGCGCCGCCACGGTGAACATCCGGCCGAGCAATGGCTCGTCCTCGGGAGCGACATCGTTGACCGTCGGGATCACCTTGTTAGGGACAATCAGAACGTGCGTGGGCGCCGCCGGGTGGATGTCCCGGAACGCCGTCACCAACTCATCGTGGTAGACGATCTCCGCGGGGATTTCCTTGCGGATGATCTTGCTGAATATCGTCTCCTCGGCCATCGCCGCTCCTCCTCTTCCCCCGCGGCACCACCGACCGCAGGCATGTGTGCACAAGCTTACCACCGCCATCGGCGCCGGTCAATCGACGACGCCCTTTTCCTTGACCCTGCCCGCGGCCCTCGCCGATACTCGCTCGCGTCATGGCGCCTTTCGTCCACAAACGCGCTCCGCGCTACTGGTGGGAGCGCCTCTCGGACGCGAAGCTGCTCGACCTGAAGCTGTGCGACCTCGGGCTGGAGATTGCCGGCTCCGATCTGGAGGCGTACATCCAGCAGCTGTTCGCCGAGCTTCGCGCGCGCGGGCTGAAGCTCATGCCGCCGTGCTGGCTCTCCTACGACTGGTTCGCGCCTAGCCACATCGCCGGCATCGCCATCCCTTTCTATCTCGCGCATCCACGCCTCAAACGGCTCGAAGATCAGATGATGCTCGAGGTGGAGGGCGGGACCAAAAAGTGGTGCATGAACCTCTTGCGCCACGAGGCCGGCCACGTCTATGAGACCGCCTACCGGCTGGGCCGGAGGCCGACGTGGCGGCGCGTCTTCGGCAACTCGTCCAAGCCGTATCCGCGCAACTACCGAATAAGACCCATCAGCAAAAACTACGTTCTCCACCTGGACTGGTGGTACGCGCAGAGCCACCCCAGCGAGGATTTTGCCGAGACGTTCGCCGTCTGGCTCGCGCCGGGATCACGCTGGCGCGCGGTGTACCGCGACTGGCCCGCGCTCAAGAAGCTGGAGTACGTCGACCGGTTGATGACGGAGCTGACCGGCAAGCGCCAGCCACAACCGACGCGGGAACGCGACGCGCACGTGAGCACGCTGCGCTGGACGCTGCGCGAGCACTACAACCACAAACGTCGTGAACGTTCCGAGCACTATCCAGATTTCTACGACCCCGACCTGCATCACCTGTTCCCCGATTCGCCCAACGCCTCGAGCGCGCCCGCGGCGGCGGCGTATCTGCGCAAACTCGCGCCCGAGCTGCGGCGCATCGTATCGTCGTGGGCGGGCGTCCACAGCTACACGGTGGATCTTGTTCTGCGCGACATGATCACTCGCTGCCGCGAGCTGGATCTCCGCGTCGGCCGCTCCGCCAACGAGATTAAGTTGGAGGCGGCGATCATGCTGACGATGCAGACCATGAACTTCATCTACCACAGCGACTACAAGGTGCCGCTATGAGCACGGGCGCGAGGCGGCGGCGGCGACGGCGAGTTCTGGTGCTCACGCACCAGCGCTACGAGCATCGCGAGGACATCAGCGACGTATCGGACAAGGAGTTCGCGGGGTGGAAGACCGAGCATGACGTCGTCGAGGCCTTGCACTCGCTCGGACACGAGACCGAGGTGATCGGCGGCGCCGCCGACATCGCCGAGGTCCGCGAGGCGCTCGTGCGCTGGAAGCCGCACATCGTGTTCAACCTGCTCGAGGAGTTCGGCGGCGCGGGCGTTTACGTCCCTTATCTACTGGGGTGGCTCGAGCTGATGGGGGTGCCGTTCACCGGCTGCAACCCCGGTGGGCTGCAGCTGGCCGACAGCAAGCAGTTGATGAAGAAGGTGCTGCGCTTTCACCGCATCCCCTCGCCGGACTTCGCCATCTTCCCCCGCGGCCGCGTGGCGCGCCGGCCGCGCCGGCTCGACCTTCCGCTGATCGTGAAATCCGCCGTCGCCCACGGATCCGTGGGGATCTCGCAGGCCTCCGTCGTTACCACAGACGAGAAGCTGGCCGAGCGCGTCGAGTTCGTGCACGAGCACCTCAATACCGACGCCATCGCCGAGCAGTACATCGATGGCCGTGAACTCTACCTGGGCTTGCTCGGGAACCACCGGCTGGAGACCTTCCCCATCTGGGAGCTGAGCTTCGACAACCTCGCCGAGGGCGCGGCCGCGATCGCGACGGAGAAGGTCAAGTGGGATCTCGCGTACCAGCAGCGCCGCGGCATCCGCAGCGGGCTCTCGCGGCGGCTGCCCAACGGGGTGGCGGAGCGCCTCGTGCGCCTCAGCAAGCGCGTCTACCGCACGCTCGGACTATCCGGATACGCGCGCATGGATTTCCGCCTCACCGAGGGCAGCGAGCTCTTCCTCCTCGAGCCCAATCCCAACCCCGACCTCGCCCTCGACGAGGACTTCGCGCTCTCGGCCAAGGCCGGCGGCATAACCTTCCAGCAGCTCATCCATCGGATCGTCGCGGCCGGTCTCGCCTACCACCGGGGCGGCGCTACTTCTTCACCCCGGTGACCCACTCCATCGCTTCCTTCGTGTTACGGAACACGCGGACATCGAAGGGGAGCACGTAGGCGCTCATCTCGAAGAGCGACGACAAGCCGAAGTCTTCGTTGCTCCGAACCAGCAGGGCCACCTTGAATCCTCTGCCGCGCCGGTCGCTCATCCCTTGAAGGGCGGATATCAACTCGGGAAGCTCGACCGTAGTGACCGCGATGCGCGCCTCCTTGAGGTTCCACATCGCGTTCATGCCCTTGCGGAAGCGCGGGTGATCGAACTGGCTCTCCAGGGCGCCGCGGAGCTCGTCGAGCAGCAGGTCCCCTTTCACGGTGTACGTGATGAGGTCGGCGTCGGGATCGATGGCTATCGTGACGGGCATTTCGACTCCTCCCACCGGGGCTATAGTATCGGAGAAGACGCGCCGGCGCCACAAGCGTCGGGGGCGGTCAGGAGCCCCCCGCGCGGGGACTCGCGGGGGAGAGCGGAACGACGCGATGGCGCAGCGAGACCGCCCAAGCCATGCTGATGGCCATGCCGGCGAGGCCGAGGACCCAGAGCGTGAAGTAAAACGCTGGAAACGTGCCCGTCACGACCCAGTGGACGAAGGGATAGAGCGCGCCCGTGGGCGCGGTGAGAAGGGCGACGGGGATTCCGGCCGGCCCCAGCCACGACAGCACGAGCTGGAACCAGAGCACGACCATGGTCCCGGCGGAGACGACGAACGCCGTGCCGCCCGTCAGCGAGACGGCGTTCCCCAGCCCGAGCGCGGCGCGCCGTGCCGGCGCGAGCCCGGCGGTCTCACTGCCGCGGACGGGGGGCGGCGCGCCCCTCCGACCCGCGCGGGCGCGCTGGGGTGGCGGGCGCTCCTCCTGTGGGGCCATGCGCACGCCGGTCAGTTCCCGCCGAGCTTCGACTGCACGCTGCGGACCTTGTCGTTCATCGATTGGTCGCGGTCCGTGCGCGTGCCCGCCTTTATCACCGTGTAGAGGCGAGGTGCTCCCATCTCGTGCAGCACCTCGTGACAGCGCTTGATGGCCGCGAACACGTCGTCCCACTCACCCTCCACGTTGGTGCCGTAGGCGTGCAGGCGCGATTCGAGCCCCGCCTCTTCGAGCACCCGGTGGCAGGCGGCCACGTACGCCGAGAGCGACGTACCAGCACCGATGGGTACGACACCGAAGTCCACGAGTACCTTCATCGATCCTCCTGTTCGACGGACAGTGTCAACGGCATCAGTCGTCGCGCAGATCGCTCTTGCGGATCAGGCTGAACGCGTACTTGCCCGGCCCCGTCAAGATCAGCGCGATGTAGACGCAGAACAGCTCGAAGGCGTGCGAGGCGCCCTTGAGCCCCGCCGCCGGTGCGTCCGCGGGCATGTTCATGTGGGTCAGTATGGCCACGAACATGGTGAAGGCCAGCATCGCCGCCGCCGGCCGGAAGAGCACGCCGAGCATGAGGAGGATCGAAGCGCCGAACTCCGAGACGGCCGCCATGAAGCCCCATAACGTCGGCCAGAAGCCGATGCCCAGGTTCTTCATGTTCGCCCCCACCCCCGCCCACAGATCCGGCCCCCCGGTGATCTTGTCGTAGCCGTGCGCGGCGAGCAGGCTCAGCCCGATGCCGACGCGCAGCAGGAGCAGGCCCAGGTTACGGTTGACGGCCTTTCCCGAGAGCAAGCCCAACATGTCGTACCTCCTTATTCGTGTGCATGACGTGCCCGGAGGCGGCGAGGGGAGGCTAGCAAGTCGGAGTGCGTCGGGTCAAACGGCGTTTACGGGGGACCGGCCACAAACGCGAGCGGCGGTCGAGGCCGAAGCCGCCACGACCGCCGCCTTGGGTAACACGAGCAGCGCGCTAGCGCTCGATGACCATCTTGCGCGTCTGCGTCTCGCCGCCCGTGCGCAGGCGGTAGAAGTAGACCCCGCTGGGCAGCCGCCTGCCGCTCTCGTCGCGGCCGTCGAAGGCGACGCTCTGCCAGCCGGCGGCGAGGGTGCCCAGGCTTCTCGATAGCACGCGCCGCCCGGCGACGTCGTAGATCTCCAGGCTCGCCTCCCGCGCCTCGGGCAGCCCGAAGCGAAGCTGCGTGCTCGCGCTGAACGGGTTCGGCGCGCTGGGCAGGAGGGTCAGCGCGCGTGGGAACGCCGGGGTGTCGTCGACGCCCGTCGGCGCCGACACGCTCGCCTCGTTCGAGGGAGCGCTCTCGTTTCCGTGCACGTCGCGCGCGGTGACGATGTAGTAGAGGGCGCCGGCCCCGGGGGCGATGTCGGTGAACGCCACGTCGGAGGCGTTGTTGACGAAGGTGACCGGCGAGGGCTGCACGCCGGATGCCGTCGCCCGGTAGACGGCGTACTGCTGGAAGTCCGGTTCGTTCTCACCGGACGCCTTCCAGCCGAGCTGCACGTCGGCGCCCACGCGCTGCGCGGTGAGCATGAGCGCCGGGGCGGGGGCCAGGTTGTCCACGGAGCGTCCGGAGATGAGATTGGACTCGTAGAACACGAACGGGTTCGCCGTGTGGGAGAGCACCTGGAACGTGTGATCGCCGGGATTGCCCGCCACGGAGTCCTGCCGCGTGGGCGTGTTGTAGCTGTACGTCGCCGAGTAGCGCGCCGTCATCGTGGTCACCAGCTCCCAGTAGTACGAGGCGCCGGCGAGCGAGGCCTTGCGGTAGGCGGGGCCGGCGAAGTCGGGGCCCACGGCCGCGGGATCGACGAACGCCGGTTGCGAGCCGGGTGCGTGCGCAGCACTCGTGGCGGCCGCGTCCACGGCGCGCCATACCGAGTAGTGCGTCATCTCTTGCTGCGGGCGCACGTCGCGATCGCTCCCCCGCCAGTTGAGGGCGACAAATCCGCCCTGGTCGTTGGGGCTGTCGCTCGCGGAGACGATCTGCGGTTCGGGGTGGCCGTAGGTGGCCGTCACGGCCTCGAGTCGTTGTGCATAGAGGTCGATGTCGTTGGGG
>JAOTVO010000096.1 GCA_029863355.1 Candidatus Krumholzibacteriia bacterium | reverse complement strand
CGGACAATCCGTGGGACACGCTGGCCGTAGAGTTCGCGCTGGATACCGAAGTCGAGGGCCGCGTCTCGCGCATGCTAGATCGCGGCTGCGTCGTCGAGCTCAGGTCCGACGTGGAGGGTTTCGTGCCCGTCGGTCAGCTGGGCATGAGCGACATCGCACACCCCGAGGAGTACTACCGCAACGGCGAGCGCCTGCCGCTGAAGGTGATCAAGGTCGATCCCAAGAACAAGCGTATCGTGCTCAGCGTCAGCGCCTGGATAAAGACGGCGGACGACGACGAGGTGCAGGCGTTCAGGGAGAAGCACCCCCGGCGCGAAGTGGAGCGACCGCCGGCCGAGGCGAGCGCCGCCGACAACGTGGACGCCGCCGTGTACGACGACATCGTCGACGACGTGGTGGTGGACGACGCCGGCGCGCAGAACGAAGACGTCGAGTAGCCGCCTCGCGTACGCGCGCGCGCATCGGGCGGGGCCGGCGGGAAGCCGGCCCCGCCTCGTTTTTTGGCGCCGGGAATGCCCCTTGACGCTCCCACGGGGACCCTCCATCATCGGACACGACAAGGAGGCTTGACCGTGTGGTTCATCCGGGCACTGATCATTCTCCTCGGCGTGATCGCGTTCCTCTGGCTGGGAATGCAGAACGCCGGCGAGAAAGTGGACTTCAGGTTCTTCACCAAATCTCATACAGGCCTGGACCTCAACCTGCTCTTGCTGCTGGTGCTGGCCACGGGGATGGTGTTTTCGTTCCTCATCGCCGCGGTCAGCGAGCTGCAGCTCCGGAGCCGCCTCGGCTCGCAGCGGCGCGCCATCGCGCAGCTCGAGCGCGAGCTCGCCGCTTTGCGCAACCTGCCGCTAGACGACGCCGGGCCCGCCGCAGGCGAGGCGGAGGGCTAGGAGGCTCGAGCGGGCAGTGGCCGTCACACGCGAGATAATTCTCGCCGCCGCGCTCGTCGCGGTGGCGGCGATCACGGCGGTGTTCCTCGTGGCCACGCGCCGCGCGCGCCGGCGCGTTCAACGCGCGCAGGATCCTTACGTCGAGGGTCTGGCCCTGTTGGTCGACGGTGAGCGCGCCGAGGCCTTCGCGCGCTTTCAGGAGGCCATCCGCGGCGACGCAGCGCCGGCGGATGCCTACATCCGGCTGGGCAAGCTCCTGCGCGAGCGGGGGGAGGCCGGCAAGGCGCTGCAGATCCACAAGAGTCTCACCGTAAAAACGGACCTCGGCCGCCGGGAAAAGAACGCGCTGTTCGTGGAGATCGCCGAGGACTACGCCGCCCTGGGGAACAGCGCCAAGGCCGTCGAGGTGCTAGACACCGCGGTGCGCACGATGCACTTGCGCTCGCCGCGGGTGTATCGGGTGCTGGCCCGGGAGGCCCAGCGATTGGGGCGGACGGAGGACGCGTACGGGTACCTCAAGGAGCTCGCGCGCGCGGGGGGGATCGGCGATCGCGAGGTGGCCCTCTATCTCGCGTCAGCGGGCGAGGACCTGGTCGCAGCGGGCAAGACGCGCGAGGCGCGCAAGGTGTTGCAACGCGCGCTGCGCTACGACGGTCAGTGCGCCACCGCGCACTTGGCCATGGGCAATCTGGAGGAGCGCGAGGGAAGGCTCGACGCCGCCGTCGAGCGCTGGCGGCACGCCGCCGCACTGTCGGACGCGCTCTCGCCCTTCGCGCTGGAGCGCATCGCCGCGGTGATGTTCCAGGGGGGCACCTTCGGGGAGATCGAGGCGGTCTATCAGGAAGTGCTGGCCGAGCGCACTGACGACGAGCGCGCCACCATGGCGCTGGCCAGCTTCTATCGCAAGCAGGGGCGGGACGAGGAGGCGATCCAGCTGCTCGAGGACTACCGGGCCGGACACCCCGACGCGGACGGCGCGCGCGCGGTATTGGCCTCGCTCTACGCGTCTCGGGGCGGCGGGGGCGCGCTGCGGGAGCTCCTCGCCGAGCAGGAGCGCTCGCTCATGGCGGCACGGGCCTGCCAGTGCCGCGAGTGCGGGCGCCGGGCTTCGCTGATGCGCTGGCACTGTCCGGCGTGCAATGCCTTCGACACGTTCGAGAAGAGCGATGCGTAGGGCCGCGGCCGCGCTGCTGGCGCTGATCGTGGTCTCCGGCGCGGCGGCGTCTCCGTCGCGAGACGCGACGCTGTCCCGGGCGCGCGGCGACATCGAGGCGGGTCGCTACGCGATGGCGGAGTCGGCCTTGGCGCCGCTGTCCCGGACGTTGCACGGGGAGGAGCGTCAGGAGGCGCTCTTTCTGCTCGCCGGGCTCGAACGCTCCGCCGCCGCCGCGCAAGCGCTCCTGCAGCGCGTGATCGACGAGGATCCGGGGGGGGAGTGGGCGCGACGCTCGTACCTCGAGCTGGCCAAGATCCCGTACGCGCTCGGACACTACGACGAGGCCTACCGCCTCCTCGCCGACGCGCGCGCGTGCGACGTCTCCGAGGAGGCGTGTCTGTTCCAGGGGCTGTGCGCGTTGATGCTTGAGCGCTACGACGAGGCCAGGCGGCCGCTCGAGCGCATTCGCCGGGGCAAGCTGCGCACGTGGGCGCTTCTGGCCATGGCGGAGGCGGAGGCCGGTCTGGGCCGGCGCGACGAGGGCTGTCGCCGCTACCAGTCGCTGGCCAGCACGATGATCAGCCCCACGGCCCTCTACCGCCACGCCGAATGCCTGGAGGACGAGGGCAACCTGACCGGCGCGACGCGAGAGTTCCGGGAGATCGTGGACGCGTTCCGCGGAACGCCCGAGGCCGTGTCGGCCGCGGAGAAGCTCACCCGCCTGGCCCGCGGCCCGGCGACGCCTGCGGACGAACCCGCGGTGGCGGCGCTCGGCGGGGAGGCGCCGGGCGAGGAGGTGCTGCAGTCCGGCTACACGGTTCAGTTCGGTTCCTTTCGCGACCGCGGCAACGCCATCAAGCTGGCCGCGAAGATCAAGCGCGTGTACCCGGGGGTGCGCGTAGACAGCGAGTTGATCCGCTACCGGGAGTACCATCGGGTGCGCTTCGGTTATTTCAAGACGCGCGAGGGCGCCCAGGCCAAGGGCGAAGAGATCTCGCGCGAGATGAACGAGGACTTCACGGTCATGCCCCTGCCCTAGCCCATGAACGAACTGACACCGCTGATGGCGCAGTACCGGGACATCAAGTCCCAGTATGCCGACTGCATCCTGCTGTTCCGCGTGGGCGACTTCTACGAGACCTTCTACGACGACGCGATCGAAATCTCGTCCCTGCTTAACATCGCGCTCACCACGCGGGACAAGCACAAACCCAACCCCATCCCCCTGGCCGGCGTCCCCTTCCACGCGGCGGACACGTACGTGGGACGCCTGCTCGCCTCGGGCAAGCGCGTGGCCGTGTGCGACCAGGTGGAGGATCCCGCCACCGCCAAAGGGCTGGTGCGGCGCGAAGTGGTGGAGGTGCTCACCCCGGGCACCGCGCTGAGCGCGCAGCTCCTCTCGGACCAGGAGGACAGCTACTGCCTGGCCGTTCACGCCGACGGCACGCAGGCCGGGCTCGCGCTGATCGACGTGAGCACCGGTGAGCTCCTGTGCGGTGAGGCGGAGCTGGGGGACGTCCATCACCTCGTGCAGGGCAAGCGCGTGCGCGAGCTCGTGCACGCGCCCGCCGTGGACCCGGCGTGGCTGGAAGCGGTGCGCGAGACGGTGGGCCGCCCGTGGGCGTACGCACTCTCCGCCGAGGACTTCATGCGCGAGCGCGCCGCGGAGGCGCTGTCCGAGCAGTTCGGCGGCGAAGCGCCGGCGCTCTCCGCCTGCGAGGCGGTGGCGGCGGGGGCGCTCCTGCGTCACTGCATGCGCCTGCGCGGCGGGCGGTTGCCTCAAGTCGTGGGCGTGGAGCGGTTCGCGGCGGCGCGCTTCATGGCCATGGACGGGGAGACGATCGCCAACCTCGAGCTCTTCGAGCCCCTGCGCGGCGGGCGCGCCGAAGCGACCCTGGTGCGCACGATCGACCGCACGCTCACACCGATGGGTGGGCGCACCATCCAGCACTGGGTGCAGAAGCCGCTCTGCTCGGTGGCCGCCATCGACGAGCGGGCCGAAGCGGTGGAGCGCCTCTACGCCGACGCGGAGCGCCACGAGCGCACGCTGCGCGCGCTCAAAGGGATCGCCGACGTGCAGCGGCTGGCCGCGCGCGTGGCGGCGCGCAAGGCGGCGCCGCGCGAGCTGCACGCCCTGCGCGAGTCGCTGGAGAAGGTCCCGTCGCTGCGCGCCGCGCTGGCGCAAGCCGGGGCGGCCCTGCTGGAGCGCGAAGCGGCGATGCTCGGGGAGCACGAAGGTCTCTGCGTGCGCATCGCGGCTGCGATCGTCGCCGAACCGCCGCCGCATCTGCGCGAGGGCGGCGTGATCCGGCGCGGATTCGACGCCGATCTCGACGAGCTGATCGACGAGAGCGAGGGGGCGAAAGCGTGGATCGCTGGCCTCGAGCGGCGCGAGCGCGAGGCGACGGGGATCGCCTCTCTCAAGGTGGGATACAACAAGGTTTTCGGCTACTACATCGAGGTCTCCCGCGCCAACATGGCCGGCGTGCCCGAGCACTACCTGCAGAAGCAGACGCTCGTCTCGGCGCAGCGCTACTACACGCAGGAGCTCAAGGAGAAGGAGGATTTCATCCTCGAAGCCGAAGAGCGGCGCGTGGCGCGCGAGCAGGACGTGTTCGACCGGCTGTGCGCGGATGTGGGCGACGCCGCGGCGACCATCCAGCGCACGGCGGGAGCGGTCGGGCGCCTCGACGCGATACAGTCGCTCGCCGCCACGGCGCGCGCGCACGGGTACCGCCGCCCCATCGTCGACGACAGCCGCGCCATCGAAATCGTCGGCGGCAGGCACGCCGTGCTGGAGCGGGTGACCGCGGACGCGTTCGTCCCCAACGACCTCTCGCTCGACCCGGAGCGACGGCAGTTCGCGTTGATCACCGGACCCAACATGTCCGGCAAGAGCACGTTTCTGCGCCAGACGGCGATCATCGTTCTCCTCGCGCAGATCGGCTCCTTCGTTCCCGCGGAGCGCGCACGGATCGGATGGGTCGACCAGATCTTCACCCGCGTGGGCGCCAGCGATCGACTCAGCCGCGGCGAGTCCACCTTCCTGGTGGAGATGAACGAGACGGCCTACATCCTCGCGCACATGACCGACCGCAGCCTGGTCCTGCTCGACGAGATCGGGCGCGGGACGAGCACGTACGACGGACTGAGCATCGCGTGGGCGGTGACGGAGTACCTCCTGGAGGGCGAGCGCGCCCGCCCGCGCACGCTCTTCGCCACGCATTTCCACGAGCTCACGCAGCTGCGGTCGTCTTACCCGCGCCTGCTGAACCTCAAGATCACGATCCGTGAGTGGGAGGGGGGGATCGTCTTCCTGCGCAAGATCGTCCCTGGCACCAGCGACCGCTCCTTCGGGCTGCACGCGGCCCGCGTGGCCGGTGTACCCGAAACCGTGCTCAAACGCGCCGCCGAGGTCCTGGAGTCGCTCGAGCTGCGCCGCGAACTGATCGCCGGGGGGCTCGACGCGGGGGGGCGCCGCGTGCAGTTCGATCTGTTCGGGGCCGGTCCGCCACCCGCCACCCGGGAAGCGGGGGACGAAGCCGCCCGCGCGGCCGTCGAGGCGCTTTCCGCCTTCGACCTGGAGCGGGCCACGCCGATGGCGGCCTTCGACCTCGTCCGCCGCCTCAAAGAGCGCCTCTCCTGACCCATCCCCATCCTCGCTCGGCGGCCGGCCCGGGCGCCATGGTCCGCGATTTGCTACGATGAGGAACGATGGGACCGCACAGCGCGGCCCATCGGCTCTATTGGCACTCGAAGCGGCATCGCTAAGCGAATGTCTAATAATCTGATACGCTGCGGTCTCCTCGGCGGCCGAGAGAAGGACCTCTATGTCCTGGGCGAACTGCAGAAGCGCCGCGAGATCGAGATTGCCTACGTGTACGACCGGGATCCGTCCGCCGTGGGTCTGGAGATCGCCGAGATCCTCGGCCTGCCCCGGTTGAACGACCCGTCCGAGCTCGCCGAGCAGCCCCCCGTGGACTACGTCATCGTCGCCGAGCCGCGCGCCCAGTTCGAGGGCGAGCTCAGGGGCCTTGCGGAGAGCGGGGCCCGCATCATCGGCCCCGGCGAGGCGCTCCAGGCCCTGTGCGGGCGCGAGCCGCCCCCGCACGCCGCTGTCCCCACGGTGGGTCCCGACGAGGCCTATTCCATCGACGATGCGCTCGCCGCCTTCGAGCGGCTCTTCGACCGCGAGCAGCTCCTGAAGTTCCTCCTCGACGTGGGTGTTCAGGCCACGGGCGCGTCGGCGGGCTCGATCATGATGTACTCGAGCGAGGCGGGCGAGCTCTACATCGCCTACGCCATCGGTCTCTCGGAGCGCGTCATGCGCAGGACGCGGCAGAAACTCGGCGAGGGGGTGGCCGGGCTGGTGGCCAAGGAGCGCCGCGGGCGCCTCATCCGCGAGTCCCCCAAGCAGGCGCGCTACGCCAGCGACCGTGATCGGCTGGACATCGAGTCCGCCGTCTCCGTGCCCCTGGTGCACGGCGATCGCCTCATGGGCGTGCTCAACGTCTCGTCGGCGCGGGGAGGGAAGACGCTCACCGCGGCGGACCTGTCGACGCTGGAGCGGTTGAGCGCGCGCATCTCGCGCGTCCTCTACGAATCGGCGCGTCTGCAAGAGACGCAGGTGCGCCACCAGGAGATGGATCTGCGCCAGTCCATGGGGCAGCTCACCGAGACGGCGGCGTCGCCCACGGCGAAGTTCTCCATGATCTCGAACCTCCTCGCCGACCTCGTGGGAGCGGACACCGTCGAGGTGTACGTGGGCACCCACGAGGGCGACTGGCTCGTGCTGGGCGGATCGAACCGGCGGGCGTCGCAGCAGCCGGACATGATCCGGTGCGAGAAGGGTGCGCTGTCGCGCTGCTATCTCGAGCGCCGCACCGTGGTCCTCACCGAGACGGCCGGGCATCCGGACGACGACTCGGTGGCGTCCTTCGTCTTCGTCCCCCTCCACCTCAAGGACACGCTGGGCGTGCTCGTGGTCGAGTTCGGCGAGCGGCCCCGGTTGGACGACTTCCTCGTGATCAAGGACTCCGTCGCGCTGGAGATGGCGCGCTTCCTCGCCTCCGAGCGAAGGGAGCGCCGCTTGCGCCGCGAGCTCTCTGCGCTGGGCAAGGTCTCCGACGCCGCGCCGCTCCTGCTCACCTGCCGGTCGCTCGACGAGCTCTGCGAGTACCTCGCGCGCCTGGTGGCGGACGCGCTGTCCTGCAGGCGCGCCTCGGTGCGCCTGCTGGGCAGCGGCGACGCGCCGGGCAAGCTGGCGCGGTACGAGGACGCCGAAGGGCACTCCGAGGCGTGGGTGGAGGAGGACGAGGAGCGCTTCCTCAAGCTGCGCAAGAGGGGCAAGCCGTTCGCGCTCGCGTTCCTCGATTTCGATCCCGAGGCGGCGGACGCCACGCCGGCCTACCACGCGCTGATGGCCGTGCCCATCGAGGTGGACGGACAGTTCGCCGGCGGGCTCATCGCGTACGACAAGCGGCCCGAGGGTGCGTTCGACGAGGCGACGTTCTCCGACCTCGACGAAGCAGTCGTGGCCCAGATCGTATCGATCGCCGCGCCCGTGATCCGCTCGCTGGCCGCGGAGACTCCGGCCGTCCAGGCCACCGAGCCCTCGTATGACGCCGTCCTCGCCGGCAACGTCCAGCGCTTGCGCCGGGTCATGGCCAGGGAGATGTCGCGATCGGACCGCTATCACCATCCGTTCTCGCTGCTGGTGCTGAAGATCAAGCCTCTGACCGCGCTCTTCGACGCCGACGCCGACCGCGCGCTCACCGTCGTCGACGAGATCACGCGCGGCATCCAGACGCGCACGCGCAAGACCGACTACGGGGCGTGGATCCGCCGCGACACCTTCGCCATGGTGTCGCTGGAGGGGACGCGCCGCATCCGCTTCCTCGTCTCCCGCCTCATGCTCTACCTGCTCAAGGATTTCGCCAGCGCCGGGGGCATGTCGGTCTCACCGGTCGACGTGCTGATCGGGCACGCCATCTACCCCGGTACGGCGCGCACGCCGGAGGCGCTCTTGAAGGAAGTCGAGGACGGGCTCGAGCCCTACGGGGCCGAGTAGCTCGGCGTTATCCACAAGTCCAGCGTTCGCTGGGGCTTATCAACAGGATTTCGGGCCGCGCGCGAAGCCCGGCGTTGCCATGGCGCCGGGGCGGTGCTACGTTCCTCGGGATTCCAGGAGGACCGATGCCCGCCATTCGCACGCTCACCGACGAAGTCGCCCGCCGCATCGCGGCGGGAGAGGTCGTCGAGCGCCCCGCCTCGGTGGTCAAGGAGCTGTTCGAAAACGCCGTCGACGCCGGCGCGCGCACGGTCACCGTGCTCTGCGCGGGCGCGGGCGAGACGCTGATCGAGGTGCGCGACGACGGGCGCGGCATGGGAAGGGACGACGTGGAGATGGCGCCGCGCAACTTCTCGACCAGCAAGATCCGCGAGGCCGAGGATCTGCAGCACATCGCGACGTACGGTTTCCGCGGCGAGGCGCTGGCGTCGATCTCCGCCGTCTCGCGCTTCGAGATCATGTCCAGCGACGGAGAGGCGGCGGGCGAAGGCTGGCGCCTGCGCATCGAGGGCAGAGGGGCTGCGCGAGCGGAGCCGGCGCCGCGCGAACGGGGCACCACCGTGCGCGTGCAGGACCTCTTCTACAACACGCCCGCGCGCAGGCGCTTTCTCAAGACGCCACTCACCGAGCGCAAGCGTATCCTGGAGGCCGTCCTCTCCTTCGCGCTGATCCTGCCCGAGAGCGAGATCCACTACGTCGACGACGGACGCCACGTTCTCGACCTTCTGCCCGCGCCCTCGTGGCGGGAGCGGGTGGCCGCGGTGATGGGGGCGACGACGATGAAACACCTGGTCCCGGTG
>JAOTVO010000433.1 GCA_029863355.1 Candidatus Krumholzibacteriia bacterium | reverse complement strand
GACCGCCAGCGTCGCCAAGGTGTTGAGCGCGTTGTGGTGACCGGGGAGCGGGGAGCGTACGGTGCCCAGCACTTCGCCGCGACGGCGCACGCGGAAGCGGGTGCCATCTCCGTCGCGCTGGAGGTCCTCGGCCATCAGATCCGCCTGGGAGGCGGTTCCGTAGGTGATCGTGCGTCGCCGGGAGAGTGGCAGAATCGATTGCACACCGGGGTGATCGAGGCACAGCACCGACGCGCCCCAGAAGGGCACGCCGTTGATGAACGTGACAAATGCGTCGCGCAGCGCTTCGTAGTCTACGTAGTGATCCATGTGCTCGGGGTCGATGTTGGTCACCACGGCGATCACGGGGGCCAGGCGCAAGAAGGAGCCGTCGCTTTCGTCCGCTTCGGCGACGAGCAGCGCACCGTCCCCCACGCGGGTGGTGGAGGGCGGGCGGCCCGTGGCCTGCACGCGTCCTCCGACGATCACCGTGGGATCCAGGCCAGCGGCGTCGAGCACGTGTGCGATCAACGAGGTGGTGGTGGTCTTGCCATGACTGCCGGCGACCGCGATGCCGTCCTTCAGCCGCATCACCTCGGCGAGCATCTCGGCCCGGGGAATCACGGGGATCTTGCGCTGTGCGGCAACGACGAGTTCCGGATTGGTGGGGCGCACGGCCGACGAATAGACGACGACGTCCGCGTCTCGGACATTCGTATCTGCGTGTCCGATGAAGACCTCGATGCCCAAGGAGCGCAGCCGCGCGACGCCGGCGCCGTCTCGCAGGTCCGAGCCACTGACCTCGTAGCCCTGGATCGAGAGCACCTCCGCGAGGCCGCTCATCCCGATACCCCCCGCGCCGACGAAGTGGATGCGTCGAATTCTTCTCATGCCGCCGGCTCCTCTCCCGGACGGCAAAGCGACGCGCAGGCGCTGACGATGCGCGCGGCGGCGTCCGGGCGAGCCAGGGCCCGCGCGCTCTCGCCCATCGCGATCAGGGTGTCCGGCGCGGCGGCGAGTTCCGAGAGCGCGCGTGCGACATCGCTTGCCGCGAGTGGGCGATTCGGCAGCACCCGGGCGGCGCCGGCCCGGGCCAGGGCCTGCGCGTTGGCGGCCTGGTGGTCGTCTGCGGCAAAGGGATAGGGGACCAGGAGCGAGGGCAGACCCGCCATGGCGAGCTCGGCCACGGTGAGTGCGCCGGAACGGCACAGCGCTACATCCGCTTCGCGATAGCGCTTTGGCATATCACTCTCGAAGGCGACGACCGTGGCGGCCAGTCCCGCTCGCGCGTAGGCGGCGGTCACCCGTTCGCGATCGGCTTCGCCCGTCTGATGAAAGACCTCGAAGGGGCCGTCGCGCAGAGCATTCGCGCACTCCATCATGGCTTCGTTGATCTGTGTTGCACCCTGGCTTCCACCGAAAACGAGCACGTGCAAGGGCTGCGACGGTTGTCGGCGTGCGTCGCCAGGCGAGAAGGCCTCCACCAGCGCACGCCGCAGCGGGATGCCGAGTGGTGCCACTCGGGGGTCCCCGGGCCGGCGACCCAGCGTCGCGGCGGCTTCCTCGAATTGGACGAAGATGCGCGACGCGAACCGCGCCATCAGCCGGTTCGCTCGACCCGGCTTCGCGTTCGGCTCCACCAGCGCCACCGGGATGCCCAGGCTGGCGGCGGCGACCACCGCAGGCAGCGACGCATAGCCTCCCACGGAGACCACGACATTCGGCCGGCGCTTGCGCAACACGCTGCGCGCAGCGAAGCAGCCGGCCGCGATGGTGACGGCTGCGCGCAGGCGCCCGAGAAGGCCCTGTCCCATGACCTGTCGCGCGGGCAACGCAATCAGTTCAAAGCCCGCTTCGGGGACCAGACGGGTTTCGAGTCCGTAGGGCGAGCCCAGCAAGAAGACGCGCTCGCCTCGGGCGGCCACCTCTTCCGCGATCGCGAGGGCGGGTGTGACGTGCCCCCCCGTCCCGCCGCCGGCAACGGCCCATTGGAGTGCGGTGGCGCTCATCGGGGCCTCGCGCG
>JAOTVO010000432.1 GCA_029863355.1 Candidatus Krumholzibacteriia bacterium | reverse complement strand
CGGCGAGACCTATACCGTCAAGGGCAGCGACATGACGGGCATCAACTTCATCGTGCGGCTGACGTTCGGCAGACTCGCGGACCTGTAGCGCACCGCTGGAAGGGAACACGATTGCCTCACCCATCCCGCCCGGAGAGCGCGGCGCCCGCCGCCGACACGCTCGAAGTGGAGCGCCTCGTCGCCGGCGGCGAGGGGCTCGCGCGCCGCACCGACGGGCGCGTCGTGTTCGTGTCGCGTGCCGCTCCAGGCGAGCGCGTGGAGGTGGCGTACACCGAGTGGCGACGGGAGTGGGCGCGCGCGCGGGTAACAAGCGTCCTGGCGCCGAGCCCCGAGCGGCGTGAGCCCCCCTGCCCCCACTACGCCACCTGCGGCGGTTGCCAGCTCCAGCACCTCGCCTACGACGCGCAGCGCGCCGCCAAGGCCGCCATCGTCGCCGACGCGCTGCGCCGCGTGGGCGGCGTGGAAGCCGCACCCCCCGAGGTCGTCGCGGCGCCGCACGAGTTCGGCTACCGCAACCGCCTGAGCTTCGTCCTGCGCCGGCGCGGCGGCCATCTAGTGGCGGGTTTTCACGCGCACGGTGCGCCGGCACAGGTGCACGACATCGACGCCTGCCCGCTGGCCGAGGCGCCGCTGGCGCGGGCGTGGGCGTCGCTGCGCGGCGCGTGGGGCCCCCGCGCCGCGCGCCTGCCCGACGGGCCCGAGCTGCGGCTCACGCTTCGCGCCACCGCCGACGGGCGCGTGGGGCTCGCGGTCGAGCACGGGCGCGGCCGCGGCGCGCCCGAGGCACTGCTCGAGACGGTGACCGGGCTGGCGTCCGTGTGGGGCATCGACGGGGCGGGCCGCGTGCGCTGGCAGGCCGGCGAGCCGACGCTCGCCGAGCGCTGGGGCGCGGCCGAGATCCCGCTGGCCGGTCTCGCGTTCGTCCAGGTCAACCGCGAGGCCGCCGCCGCCCTGGACGCGCACGTGGGTGCTGTGTGCGGCGAGGCAAAACCGGGCCGGGCCGTCGACGCGTACTGTGGATTCGGGCTGCGCTCGCTGGCGCTGGCCCGAGCCGGCGTCGAGACCGTGGGCATCGACGTCGACGCCCACGCCATCGCGTGGGCCAACGACCGCGCGGCGGACGAAGACCTCCCCGCGCGCTTCCAGGCCGCGCGCGTCGAGCGCGCGCTCGTTACCGCGCTCCCCAACGACCTCGTCGTGCTCAATCCCCCGCGCGCGGGCGTGTCGCGCGAGGTGGCCGTCGCGCTGGTACGCCGGCCGGCGGGCCGCGTCGTGTACGTGAGCTGCAACCCGGCTACCCTGGGCCGCGACGTGCGCGCCCTCTCCGAGCGCTACGCGCTCGTCTCGTGCCGCGCCTTCGACCTTTTCCCCCAGACCGCGCACGTGGAGACGGTGGCCGTGCTCGAGCGGCGCTGACCCGTCACCGTATCGGCGCGGGTGGCGCGCCTCCGTCGGGGACGCAGAAGACGTCGTAGTGGCGCCGGGCCATGAGGTCGCCGGGGCCGAGCGGAACGCAACGCGTGCTTCCCTCTTCCAGGCGGTAGACCGCGTAGTCGCGCTCGACGAAGAACGCGTAGAGCCGCTCGCGATAGGCGAGGTCGGCGTGCTTGAACACCTCGGCCATGAGGGTGGGCCGGCGCTCGTCGATCAGGCCGGCCAGGGTCAGCAGGACGGCGTAGTCGTAACCCTCGGCATCGATCTTGATGAAGCGGATCCGCGGGATCCACTCGGCGTACTCGCGCGCGAGCACCCGCTCGAGGTTGCGGCCCTGCACCTCGAGCGTGAACGCGTGCGCGTGCCGCCACCGGCTCATGCCCTCGTGCCTCCCGCCGTTGCAGAATCCGGGGTCGGAGTACTCGAACGCGATGGGCCCGTCCGCCGGGGTGGCGGCGAACATCAGCGGCACGATGTGCGTCTTGTCGCGGTTGAGGCGCGCGTTCTCCTCCAGGACGGGAAAGACGTAGGGGTTGGGTTCGAGGGCGATCACACCGCCCTCGGGGCCG
>JAOTVO010000431.1 GCA_029863355.1 Candidatus Krumholzibacteriia bacterium | reverse complement strand
TCACACCTTCGAGCCCCTCGACGAGAACGGTTGGTTCCAGCCCCACCGCCGCGAGCTCACCTATTCGGCATGAGGTGCGAGAACAAATCGCGCTGCACCACGGGATTGCGGATCTTCCAGATGAAGTTGTCGATGAAGTAGTGGTGGACGTTGATGAACGCCACGACGCTCAGCTGCAAGGGCAGGAACCCGAACCCCAGCCTCGCCGCCGCGAGCTGCGTCAATTCCGGCACGAGCTGCATCACCAGCAGACCCAGAATCACCGTCCCCAGGTAGTACACCAGCATGTGACGGGGCAGTGACGCGTGACTCGATTCCCGTTCCCTGCGGTTCATCTCCACACGCATCGTGAAGAGCAGGTATTGCAGAGCATGGGCGTTCTGGGCCCAGAAGATCGCCGCCGGCTCCTTGTAGAGCAGCACGTACCAGAGGTGAATCGCGATCCACGGCGCCAGCATGGGCGCCGTCGGCAGGCGCCCCGTGCGGCGCCTCAGATGCACCAGTGCCACCACACCCAGAAGGCCCGAAGCCAGGGCCAGGAGCGTGGCGACGCGATAGAGGTTCGAGGCCAGATCCGGGGACAGGAGCGTGCTCCCACCGCTGATCGGATCGAAGAGCTTGCGCTGCGCCACCACGGCCCAGCTCACGTGCCATCCCAGGAGCGTGTACAAGTTCGCGCGCAGCAGGCGCCGTTCCACCGCGTCGAAGCGCAGGCCTTCGATGAACCCGAAGGACGCCATCATCCCGTAGGCCTGGCCAGTGTAGTGCCAGGCGAGCAGGATCGTGCCCGTGCCCACCATCGCCCCGAGAACGGCCGGAGACGAGTCATACACGGCGAGGGCGAAGAGTGCGTAGAGGAGCAACGCCAGGGGCACGTACAGGGAAACCGCCTGGTAGTCCTGCCGCCTCTGCGGTGCCCCGTACAGCAGGCGATAGGAAACGAGAAAGTGCGGTGCATTGATGAGGAAGTTCACCACATACATGCCGAGGGCGTACTGCACGGGCAGGCGGTAGCCCGAGAGCAGCACGGCAAGCGAGATGAGAATGGACAGGCCGCCCACGCAGAGAAAGTCCACCGCCGGCGACAGCATGGCTGGCCTGCGAGCCACCAGGGTCTGCGTGGTCATGCGGGAGTCCCTCCGGCCGGGCACGAGAGGTCCCAGGATAGACGATCGTGCCGCGTCGATGTACTCTCGCTTCACCATCCCTGCATCCCTGCGCGTGGCTCCGGGAGGCTGCCGTCGTGGGCCTGCGACCCGCCCATCCATGGCTCATCGGCGCACTGGCGCTGCCTGCTCTCCTCGGCGCCGGCGCGGCCGCGCCGCAGGCCCCCTTTCCACGCCTGGCGAACGTCTACCTTTCGGGGAGCGTGGACGACGAGATCATCACGGCATTGGCGCGCTGGGACGTCGTGGTCCTGTCCGAAACCTGGACCCCGGCGCAGCTGCAGCGCCTGCGCACGCTCAACCCGTCCGGCCTGGTGGGCCTGGATCTCTTCGTCGACACCCCGGGCAGCGTGTGGCTCGACGACGTCTCCCTGCGCGCGGGGGACACGGCGCTGTTCCGGCGTGACTTCGAACACGGCGTCGTCTTGCTGAACTACACCACACGCACGCAAACGGTGGACTTGGAAACGACATACCACCGCCTGCAGTTGCCGGCATCGGCTGTCTTCGACGGTGCCGCCGTGAGGCGCGAGACGATTCCTCCTTCGGACGCGCGCATCTTGCTGCGCGCTTCACCGTCGGACGTGCTGGAGCCGCCGGCGGCGCTCCTGCTCGCCAACCGCCCGAATCCCTTCAACCCCGGCACGGAGATCTCTTTCACCCTGCGCGCCCCGGCACGCGTGCGCCTGGCCGTCTTCGAGGTCACGGGGCGGCTGCTTCGCGTCCTCCTGGACGAAGACCTCCCAGGCGCGACGCCACACCGGATTGCGTGGGACGGGCGTGACGCCCGCGGCGAGCGCATGCCCTCGGGGGTCTACCTCTACGAGCTCCGGAGCGG
>JAOTVO010000095.1 GCA_029863355.1 Candidatus Krumholzibacteriia bacterium | reverse complement strand
GCGGAGACGGACAGAGCGGTGGCCCCGGCGTCCGCGATCGTGCCCAGGGCCAGCCTGGGGATGCCCGCGCCGCTCGCACGGAGACGCCGGAGCCGGCCACCACGAGGTAAAGCCATGCTACTCAGCGGCTGGTCCGGAAAGAACAACGGCGGCGTCCACGAGGTCAACATGACGCCGCTGATCGACGTCTCGCTCGTGCTCGTGGTCATGCTGCTGCTGGCAACCCCGCTGGCGTTCGAATCCAGCATCGCCGTACGCAACGCCAAGAAGGCCGCCAAGACGTCTATCAAAGAGAAGTCGGAGGAGCGGATCGAGTTGAACGTCATCTCGGAAGACAGTGTGATGGTCAACCGGCAGGCCGTCTCCCGCCCGCGTCTCGGGCAGGTCCTGCGTCCGCTCCTGGAGGAGAACGCCAGGGGTCTGGTCGTAATCGAGTGCAGCGATGGCGTTTCGCACGGTGTGTTCGTCGACGTACTCGACCAGGCCAAGGTGTGCGGAGCTTCGGAGATCGCCATCTCGGGGGAATGACATGGAGCGTCCTCTCATAGAGCCGACGCCGCTGGTGGCAAGGATCAACGTCACGCCCATCATAGACGTGGCGCTGGTGCTGGTGATCATTCTGCTCATCACGGCGCCCATGATCACCGCGCTCAACATGGATATCGATCTCCCCCAAGCCAGAACGCGAAGCGTCGAGGACGAGGTGCGTATCAGCATAACCATGGGGCGCAACGGCGAGTTGGCCATCGACGATGAGGCCGTGGGGGCCGGCGCCCTGCTGCCCGCGCTGGTCAGTCGGCTCGCGACGGCGTCGGGCAATAACATCCTCGTGGTCGTGCGCGCGGACTCCGGGATTCCCTACCAGCAGGTCAAGGGCGTGATCCGCGACGCCAAGACCGCGGGCGCCAAGCGCATCGCCATCGCAACGCGCCAGCGTGGAAGTGTGATCCGATGACCGCGGCCTACGTAGGCATGGAGTTCGGGGCAGCACGTGTCCGCACGCGCAAGCTCATCGTTGTCAGCATCGGTCTCCATGCGCTGCTGTTTGCCTGGTTGCTGGCCATGCAAAAGATCGTGCCGGAAGAGATAGGAATCACGGAGATTACGTGGCTCGAGCCCGTAGTGGAGACACCCGCGGCGCTGCCCGCCATCCTGGCCCGGTCGGAGCCGACGCCGCAGAGGGAAGTAAGTAAGGACATGCCGTCCGTGCACGAGGACAAGGAGTTCTTCAAGCGCGAGAACGCGTTAACCCTGACCTCTCCCCAGCCGCAGGAGGAGGAGGCCGTGCAGGACAAGCTCAGCGACCGTCTCGCGCTGCTCCAGGACCGGCGCTCCGAGAAACCAGAAAAGATCGCCGCCCTCACTACGCCGAACCCGGTGGGACGCAACGCGCTGGCCAGCGCGCAGCCGCGGGTCAACCGCGATCGCGCGCCGACCGAGCTGGACCGCCGGGCCAATCCCAACGCGAAGCCGATAGAGCTCAAGCGCGCACCCGCCCATGTGCAGCAGTCGGGCATGCTGGCTACGGTGCCAGTCCCCCAGACGGACGCCGAGCCGGCACCGGCGCGGCCCGAAGAGACCAACCGCCAGCGCGAGCTGGCCGGTGCGCTCCTGACCGGTCCCGTCGCCGACCGCCCGCTCGTCTCCTACCGCAAGCCGACTTACCCCGAGTGGGCCAAGGAAGAAGTGGTTGAAGGGTCTGTGACCATCTACTTCGTGGTCGCGACGGATGGAAGGGTTAAGGAGAACGTGATGATCCAGAAGACCTCCGGCTTCGCCGACTTCGACGACAACGCGATTCAGGCGCTGCTGACGTGGCGGTTCGAACCCCTCGCGGGCGGCGCCACCGGCGAGCAGTGGGGCACGATCACCTTCCACTACCGGCTGAGCGACGTCCCCTAACCCACCCCAAGGACGGAGAGTGAGTCATGCCTCGATCGGCACCCAACACGTTCAAGATCGCCATCATGGCCGCGCTGATCATCGCGCCAGGTGCCGTCGCCGCGGCGGCGCTCGACGGCGAAGCGCCGGCGGAGCGCGCGGACGCCGATAGCACGATGAGGCTCATCGGCGGGCAGCAAGGGACGCTGTTCGAGAGCCTTCGTGTCGAGGGCGAGGATCGGGTGCGCATCCAGTTCGAGCGGCCACGCCTGGTCATCGGCTTCGACGCCCTCGCCGTACCCGGGCTCGATTGGGAGTCCGTTCTCTCGGCCGTCGGGCGGACGGACCTCGATATGATCACTCCGTACCTGGCCCTCTCGGCGGGCAGGCGCGCCGAGTACTACGCGCGGCCCTGGCTCGACGAGTTTTCCACCGAGGGCGTCGCCCGCTTTCGTCCCAGCCTGGAGGGAGTGGATCGCTGGCGCCTGCTCATCGCGAGCTCGAAGGGCGATACGGTGGCCGTGTTCAGCGGCCGCGGCACGCCGCCGCGCGAGATCGCATGGGACGGCTCGTCATTGGACGGCACCCCGGTCCCCCCGGGCCTGACTTACTCCTATGTGCTCGAGGCCTACGACCGGGCGGGAAACCGGCGCAACTTCGTGGGCGAGGGTTTCGAGTTGCCGGCGTACCGCATCGACAAGGACGGTAAGCGCACCATGCTGTTCTCGGGTGCCGAGCTCGCGCCGGCGACGCCGGCGCCCGCCGGTGCCCGCGCACCCGAGCCGGCGATTCTGCTGGAGGTGGCGAGCTGGATCAATCAGGCGCCGGGAGCAACGGAACCGGTCCTCGTCGAGGTCACGTCCCGCTCCTTCAAGGAAGCCAGCCGCCTCGCGGATGAAGTGATCCGGCGTCTGACGCCGTTTCTCCTGATTGATCCCCGGAGGCTGCAGCCGACGACCCATGTCGAACCCGACGGGCCCGCGGCGGGAACCGTGGCGGTGGTCGTTTCGCGCTAGCCGAGAGCGGCAAGGGCGGCGCCGGAGGCAAGGCCTTTCCACTTCGACAGATAATCGAGCGCCTCGTCCTCGCTGGGCAGGGTCCGCAGCACGCGCACGAGCCGCGTGACCGAGAGGACGCGGTGGATTCTCTCCGGCACGCACGCGAGGACGAGCTCCCCGCCGGCGTTCTTCACGCTCGTGTACGCGCCGACCAGCATGCCGATGGCAACGCTGTTGGCCCACGGGGCCTCGGCGAGGTTGATCACGACCCTCTTTTCCCCGCCGCGCAGGGACGCCCGGATGAGTTGGCGGAACACCGCACAGTCCTCGAGGCCGCCGTCTAGCTTGCCGCACACATCGATGATGACGGCTCCCGAGACGCTTCTCGTGGTCAGGTTCATTTCCAGACCTCCTGGTCTCGTTCGCCCGGATCATCGCTCCCTACCCAGAACTACAAAACCGGGGTGGCCGAGGTTGGCGGCGCCGAGCGATAACCCGGCCCTCGTCAGCCCATACGAAAAATGATCCCCGGTGCTCGTTGTGAGCGATCACCGGGGATCACCGTCGTCGCGGAAGCAGCTACGGCAACGCGGTTGACCGTCGCGCCGTCCCCTCCAACACCCTTAGTCTATTTTGCTCGCTGTCAGTCGAGCCTGGTGTCGGCGTCTTCGTCAAACGGGGCGGCGGTCCGTGGACGCATGGTCGTGCCGAGTGCGCCGCTTTTTTCCGACGCGCGTCCGAGCGTTTTCGGACATCGCTGTCGATAGTATAGCATATTCCACGCCCCCGGGGAACAGCACGATGCTGTACGAGCGTCGAATCCTCGCAACGGGCTGTCGCTCCGTGTTTTCCTTGAGGTCGCTTGGCTTGGGACGCTTCGCCCCACCGCCGCTTCCGCGACGACCGTGTCTGGCGTGGATTGCCCTGCGCGGTGACGCGACGCGCTCAGAAAGACCCCGCGCCCACTTCCACCACGTAGCCGATCTCGTCGAGCGTCCACCCGCCCGCGTTGCGCAGGCCGAAGCGCAGTCCCCAGAAGTCGGTCCCCAGTTTCGATGCGAACTTGAGTGGTGTGTGCGTGATACTGACGCGGAACTTGAGCCCCGTCTCGACGATGAACACGTTCTTGGTGCTCGTGCCGCCGTCGGGAAGGTCGCTCACGCGATTCTCGAAGCCGGCGGCGAAGTACGGGTCGACCCACCTCGACGCCGACGCGGTATACACGGCGGTATAGCCGAAATCGCGCAGTTTCTTGCCCGTGAGGTAGATACGGTGGAGGATATACCCTCCCCCCATCGGATCCTCGAAGTTGCGCACGATCCAGAAGGGGAACATGAACGAGATTCCCACGTGCCCGTCGGCGCGCAGGGCGAGCGAAAACGACTTCGCCCACGACTCGTCGGCCAGCCAGTCGCCGAACTTCTCGACGGTGCGCACCTCGCTCACCTCCGGCCAGTCGGGATACCCCTTGTTCGCGATGAAGGGCTCGAGGTGATCGTCCGCCTTTTCGGCGGTGGGAAAGGGACGCAGCTCGTAGATGCCGTTGTTCGGCGCGTACACCCCGCCGCGAGCATACTTGGCCCGGCGCGGGCTGTCGTCGGGCAGGGGAGGAAACACGCGCGCGTCGTCGTAGCGCACCTTGGCCATCCAAGACTGCCAGCTGCCGGCGAATAGCCCGCCGCTGCGGATGATGTCGCGCACACCCCAGGCGTCGTTGATGCGGGTGTTCACGTCGTAGCCGGGCGTGTACATGCCGTCCCCGTTCTTGTCGGTGCAGGAGGCGTGCTTGGCCTCCTCGACGAGGATGTGCAGCGGAAACGCCGTGTACGCATCGGATTCGAGGGTGTTGTCGTACCAGAGCACACCGTGCGCCTTGCCCGTCGTACGCGTGACGGCGACCGCGTAGCGGCACGCGTCGCTCTCGCCGCGCGCGAGCGCGACCTTCATCTCCACCGACTCGACGTCGTGCTCGTGGGCGCCGAGTCCCTCCTCGCGCGGATAGTAGAAAAAGAAGTCGAGGCTCACGCCGGCGAGATTGTCCAGGTGGAGCAAGGCCTCGGCCCGGTTCTCGCCGCGCGGCTCGAAGGCCGGTCCGGTCCTGTCACCGCGTTCCAGCACCTCGCGCAGGCGGAGTACACCACCGGCCGGCCCGTGTTGGCTTCGAATGGGAACGCCTCCGGTATCGTGATGTCCTTGCCGGTCCGGTCCTCCAGGAGCGGCTCGTCGGGGGAGAACCACAGGATCGGCGCGCAATAGGCGGCCAGTCGCTCCGCGGTCATGGTCGCGTCATTGCCGTACCAGACGACGAACGGCGTCTCCATGATCTGAGCGCACGTGTAGACCGCCTCGGCCTCGATCTTTTTCTTTCCCTGGGCTGGCGCGGCCAGCACGAGCAGCGCGCCGAACGCGGTCAGCGCGAGCCGGATCCCGGGTTGTCTTGCCATGAAGCGAATCCTTTCGTTTTTCGAATGCGCCTAGCGTACGCGACGGCGCTCGCCAGGGGCAAGCGCCGTCGCCAGCGGGACAGCAGAGCGGATATCCTATCTACTTCAGCAGCAACGCCTTACGGACGAACTCCTTGCCCTCGGCCCGCATCTTCACGAAGTACACGCCCGATGCGACGCGCGCATCGCGGCGGTCGTTGCCCTCCCACAGGACCTGCTGCACGCCCGCCGGCCGCTCGTCGTCGACGAGGGTGCGTACGAGCGCGCCGGTGACGTCGTAGACGTCGATGCGCACGCGCGTCCGCTTCGCGAGCGAGTAGCGAATGGTCGTGAACGGGTTGAACGGGTTGGGGTAGTTGCCGATGAGCTCGGTGCGCGCGGCCAAGGGCGTGTCGCCCACGCCGGTCGGATCCACGAGCACGCTGATGGTGTCGGTCGCCATGGCCACCGGGGCGCTGCGCCCGTGCGCCACCCACGCGTTGTAGAGATCATCTCCCGCGGTGTTGGTGACGTTCTCATCGCGCAGGAACTCCACGTACTCCTTGGTCGTCGTCTGGTAGTAGAGCGTCACCTCCACGAAGCGCGTCGGCGTGGGGAGCACGTAGACCGTCTCGTCCCAGTACTGGCTGTCCGCGTACGCGTAGGCCACCGGCTGCGACTGGATCGCCTCGAACGCCGCGTGGGCAAACCCGCGCGGCGGAATGCGGTTGTCCGAGAAGACCGAGTCGTTCAGCACGAAGTGGAACGAGGGCCCGACGGGCAGACCCACCACCGGCGAGAGCCGGGAGGAGACGCCGGGCTTGATCTCGTAGATCTTGACGTCGGCGTCGTGGGTGAGCACACCGGTGCTGGCGTCGTAAGCGCCAGATTCTCCGAGCAGCACCATGGACTCATCGTAGTACTTCACGTTGAGCCAGACGCGCCGCCCCTCGGGGTAGCCCGAGGGCAGCTTGTGCCCCGTCTCGTTGGTGACGGTGACGGTGACCGTGGGATCGAGGCCCACCTGGCCCGCCGCCAGCGCCAGCGAGGCCGCCATCTGCAGCATCGCCGTGGCGCGCGCCTTTCCCGCCTGCAGCCGCGCAACATCTACCTCTCCGGGGAAAAAGTCGGGAAGGATGTCCGGGATGAAGGTGTTGCCGCCGGTGAGGTCGTGGTGCGGCAGGTCGCTCCGCGTGGGCGCGCCTCCCTCGTCGCAGCCCTTCCCGCTCAGGTCCTTCATGTGGCAATCCTGGCACGTGGAGACGATCCCGTCGGGTTTGTTGCCGGCGAACTGCGGCGCGTACACGCCGCCGTTGGCGTAGTCGCTCTGCGTCCACTCGCTGTACGTGCGCTCGATGGGGAACATGTTGCGCAGGTTGCCGTCGGGGTGCGGCGCGTCGAATGCGTCGGGAATGTATTCGGCCGGCGTGGCGCCCGCGATGAAGACGGGGTTGCTCACGTCGTGGCAGGTGCCACAGATGTCGCACTCGCGGTTGAACGGCGACTCATAGAACGCGTGGTTGGCCTGGGCGTCGGCGTAGGGCCCGCGGCGCACGGGGTGGGGGTCGGCCACGAACTGCCCGTTCGCATGGGTATAGGGGATGCCGTCGAGTTCGGCCAGAATCAGGCTATCCGCCGGCGGGCTCACGCCCGGGGTGTACACGGGGTCGACGAGCCGGTGGCAGAAGTCGCACTGCACGCCCTGGCGGTCCAGGGCCGTGACCATGCCCCCGCCCGTGTCCGTCGAGCGGCCCTCGAGCCACCCGCCCGGCGTGTGGCAGCGCAGGCACAGGTCGCCCACCGACGGCGCATCCTGTTCCGCCACGGCGAGGCACGCGAGGAAGAGCGGGTCGCGCATGGCCTGCGCCATCATGCTTCCCTTCCATTGGTACCAGGGCTCGATGCTCGCACTGTAGTCGCCGTGACAGCTCCTACAGGTCCAATCCGGGTCGTCGAGGGCCACGCCGGTGAGCGGCTGGCTCCCCGGCAGGTCCATGTCACGCATCGTCGTGGGGACCTTGCCGCCCGAGATGCCGATGACGCTGAAGGTGCCGTCGCCGTCATCGTGCCCGTAGTTGCCGGCGTTGTCGCGCGCACGCACGCGCACGATGGAGTTACCACCCGGCCGGTTGGGCACGAACCAGTCGTAGGTACCGTCGTCGGGCTCGCCCAGTGCGACGGGGAGAAACGTGCTGCCGCCGTCGTCGGAGAAGAAGATGTCGACGTCCCTGATGCCGCTCGCGTCGCTCGCCGTCCACGTCACCGGTACGGTCGCGTGGGCGGCGTGTGTCTCCCCGCCGTTCGGCGCAGTTACAGTGACCAGCGGCGGAACGGTTTCGGTCCCAGCCGCCGGTGTGAGATACGAGGTGATCTCGGATCCCGTCACGTTGGACACGCCGCCGACGTTCGTGCTGTTGAGGCCCGGGAAGGTCGGCGTGTCGGTGAAGTTGACGACGTCGGTGATCTCGATCAGACTCGAGTAGCCGTCGTTGTCGTGGTCGAGCCGCTCGATCGCCTGGATCGCATCCTCATTCGATGCGTACATCCCTGACTTGATGGCCACTTCGACGGCCAATCCGTAGTGGTTGCGCATGCCGCCACCGTCGAAGTCGAAGTGGCACACGCCGCAGTGGGCCGCGTTGCTGGGCAGGTCGTACAGGCGGCTCGTAGCGGCCGAGGGGTAGACGTTGAAAAAGGCGTTGCGAATGGGGGGACGGGACTGCGCCGCCTGCCAGACCAACAGGCCGGTCGCGAGCACCGCCAGGCCCATCCCGATTCGGGTCCGGAGTCTCATCACTACCTCCGCGCCAGCACCCCACACCACCGGCCAGGCCGCGCGGGGCGGGCAGAAGGGGCGGGGAGGGCACGTGGCCCGCCCACCGCAGGGGTTCACGGCGTGCGTCGCCCTCGGGACGGGCGGCGCCCCATTGCAGGGGTGGAGCGTACCATACTTCAGACCCTATTGTCCCAATTATTCCCCCAAGAAATGTTCCCTGGTTGTTCCACTCGCGCGCATCACGCGTTGCCAGCGGGCGCCGCACGGATCGCCTCGTCCTTCTTCGATTCGGCCACCTTTACAACGCGCATGATTATCGGGGATAATGGGCACGCCCATGCGCTGCCGCAAGCGGGGCAGCGATTCGGCGGGTCTTCCAACGGCATAACTTGCAAGGAGATGTGACACGATGTCCGCGAGCTGGTTTTCCAAATCCGTCATGGGCGCTGCGGTCCTGGTCGCCGCCTTGTCCTTTAGCACCGACACCCGGGGAGGCGAGCCCGTGGCGAAGGTCGAGCACATCGGTCACGAAGCCCTCTTGACGCAGGCAGCGCGATATGCCCGCGTGGACGTTTCCTACGACGAGTCCGTGCTCTCCGAGGCGGAGAAGAAAGCCCTGGTGAAGCTGGTGCGGGCCGCCGGCGTGATGGATGAAATCTTTCTGCGCCAGGTCTATGCCGGCAACCTCGAGCTGCGGCGCTCGCTCGTCCATCGGATGGCGACGGACGCCGAGCAGAAGGACCTCGCGCGCGACCTCTATCACTTCTTCCAGGTCAACTTCGGCCCGTGGAACCGCCTGGAGCACAATACGCCGTTCATCGGCGCGCTGGAGAAGCCGCTGGGCGCGGGCTACTACCCCGAGAACATGACCAAGGAAGAGTTCGAGAAGGCATGCGCGGATCGCCC
>JAOTVO010000430.1 GCA_029863355.1 Candidatus Krumholzibacteriia bacterium | reverse complement strand
GTGTACACCACAAGGCGTTGAGAAAGCACGCTTGACTAAGCGGGCGTGATAATCAAGAATTCTTGATTAGCGCGGGTCGCGGGTAGCGGCCATGTACCCGCCAGGGGCTGGCTCGCGAATGACATGGCGCGAACGACGGGCAGATACGAACGTACCGCGGCCTCGGCGGACCTGTGACACGCACCACCGGCACCACCGAGCGCATCACCGTCCACGGGGACGAGGTTGCGGCGTTCATTCCGTATCCGCTGCCGCCCAAGGACCCGCCCGTCGACCTGTCGGGCCCGCTGGCCGAGCAGCTGGCGGAGGCGGAAAACGCGCTGATCCGCCTGGACTTCACGGGCGACATGGTCCCGGCGCTGGACTGGTTGGCCTCGGCCTTCGTGCGCAAGGAGGCGGTGGCGTCGTCGCAGATCGAGGGGGTCGAGGCGACGCTGGTGGATCTGCTGCGCTTCGAGTGCGGGGAGACGCCGGCGCCGTCGCCGGACGTGGAAGAGGTGGTCAACTGCATCATCGCGCTGGGTACCGCGCGCGAGGCGCTCTCGGGCGGTGAGGGCGCGCCGCTCTCTGTAAAGCTCCTGAACGAGGCGCACCGGCGACTGATGCACGGCGCGCGGGGCGCGGAGAAGGCGCCGGGGGAAGTGCGCGACGTGCAGAACTGGATCGGCGGCGCGCGGCCGGCCGAGGCAGCGTTCGTGCCGCCGCCGCCGTATGCGCTGCCGGACCTCTTGGGCGATCTGGAGGCGTACATGCGCGCGCAGGACGATCTGCCGCCGCTGGTGCGCGCGGGGCTCGTGCACGTGCAGTTCGAGACGATCCACCCATACCGCGACGGCAACGGGCGCATCGGGCGCCTGCTGATCACGCTGCTGTTGGCGCACTGGGGGCTCCTCGCGCAACCGCTTCTCTACCTGAGCCAGTACTTCCGGCGGCATCGCCCGGCGTACTACCAGCGGCTGCGTGCGGTCGCTGCGGACGGAGACTGGGAAGGCTGGCTGGGTTTCTTCCTGGACGGCGTGGCGACGATCGCGGACGAAGCGGTCGGCTCGGCGAACGCGCTCTTCGCGCTGGTGGGCGCGGATCGGGAGCGGGTGCTGTCGCGGCGCGGGATGTCGGTCGCCGCGATTCGGCTCTTCGAGACGCTCCCGCGGCACCCGATCGTCACGGTGAACTCGGCCGTGCAACGGCTGGAGACGACGAAGCCGACGGCAAGCCGCGCGATCGACTTGCTGGTGGCGGCGGGCGTTCTGGCAGAAACGACGGGCAAGCGCCGCGACCGGTGGTTCGGGTACGGGGACTATCTGGATCACCTGCGAGCCGGCACGGAACTGGGGTGATGAACTCATTTTGAACGAGAGATCGCACGGGGTGCGTCTCAAAAGCCTGGCCGCGTGCGCGGTTGCGGCCTGCGCGCTGGCCGCGTCGTGCGGGTCCGATGACAATCCGCTGTCTCCGACGGTCGCGCTCTCGGGACAGGTGACCAACCTATCCGGGGAGTCGGGGAAGATCATCGTGGAGATACGGCACGATCTGCGCAACCGCGCGGACAACGGCGGGCGCTGGATCATCTTCGTGCACGAGGACTTCTACGTCGACTCGCTCTACGCGTGGGTGGACGCGGACGCGAACGGGTTGTACGACGGCGGCGAGGCCTTCGGCTTCTACCATTCTGCACCAAAGCCGACGGAGGCGCTCTCGTTTCACGTAAGAAACGCGAACATTCCGCAGCTGAACTTCTCTATTCCTTGAGTAGAGCGAGGAGCGCCGGGTTGAGGAACAGCTTGTCGCGCCCAACGGCGACCTCGCGGAGTACCCGGATCTCAGCGAGTCGCTTGAGATACTCCGATGCGGTCTCACGCTTTGCGATCCCGGCGTCCACAACGTATACGACGTCTACCAGCTCCCGGCTGTAGATCTTGGGCGCCTTCTCGCGCACCAGCTGGGCGGTCTCGTCGATCAGGTCGCGTATCCGGATGATCTTGCGCCGCGTCCAATCCGCAGTCTCGCGAACCG
>JAOTVO010000094.1 GCA_029863355.1 Candidatus Krumholzibacteriia bacterium | reverse complement strand
AACGATGCTATCGATCATCAACCTCGCTTACCTGCTGGCCTCGGTGCTCTTCATCGTGGGCCTCAAGGGCCTGGCCCACCCGAGGACGGCGGTGCGCGGCAACATGCTGGGCGCGCTGGGCATGCTCATCGCCATCGTTGTGACGCTCATCGACCGCAGCATCATCAGTTACCAGTGGATCATTGTCGGTTTCGTCGGCGGCGCGCTGGTCGGCCTGGTCAGCGCGCTCAAGGTGCCCATGACGGGCATGCCGCAGATGGTGGCGCTCTTCAACGGCTTCGGCGGCGGCGCCTCGGTGTTCGTGGCCGGCGCCGCGCTCCTCGAGGCCGTCCTGAAAGGGCACACGGACAATCTGCAGATGAACGTCGCCACCGTGGCCTCGGGTCTCATCGGCGGCGTCACCTTCTGGGGCAGCATGGTCGCGTACGCCAAGCTGCAGGAGCTGAAGATCATCCCGCAGGGCGCGGTGGCCATCCCCGGGCAGCAGGTTCTGAACGCCATCCTCGCCCTGGTGGCGGTGGTACTGGGCGTCCTCATCGTGCGCGACCCCACGCAAACGATGTACTACTGGATCCTCGTCGGCGTGGCGTCGGTGTTGGGCGTGACGCTCACCGTTCCCATCGGCGGCGCGGACATGCCCGTCGTGATCGCGCTCTTGAACTCGTACTCGGGTCTGGCCGCGGCGGCGACGGGCTTCGTGCTCAGCAACAACGTGCTCATCATCGCCGGCTCGCTGGTGGGCGCATCCGGCATCATCCTCAGCATGATCATGTGCAAGGCCATGAACCGCTCGCTGGCCAACGTGCTCTTCGGTCGCATCGAGGCCGGCGCAATGGGCGGCAAGGCCGACGACATGTACGCGGGCAAGGTCAAAGCCACCTCGCCCGACGAGCTGGCCATGATCCTGGAGACAGCGCGCCGCGTCGTCTTCGTGCCCGGCTACGGCATGGCGGTGGCCCAGGCGCAGCACGCGGTGCGCGACCTGGCCAACCTGCTCGAGGCGCGGGGCACCCAGGTGGAGTACGCCATCCATCCCGTGGCGGGCCGCATGCCCGGCCACATGAACGTGCTCCTGGCCGAGGCCAACGTGGAGTACGACAAGCTCAAGGAGATGGACGAGATCAACCCCACCATGGACCAGGTGGACGTGGCCATCGTGATCGGCGCCAACGACGTGGTGAATCCCATCGCGCGCGAGCCCAAGAGCCCCATCGCGGGCATGCCCATCATAGACGTGGACAAGGCGCACACGTGCATCGTGGTCAAGCGCAGTCTTGCGTCCGGCTTCGCGGGGATCCCCAACCCGCTCTTCGCTGCGGACAAAACCATGATGCTCTTCGGCGACGGCAAGAAGATGATGATGGAGACGGTCGCCGCCATCAAGCAGGCGGCGTAGCGCGCGGAGGTCGGCGAGACCAGCCGATGACATGAACATCGGCATCATTGGACTCCCCCAGACGGGCAAGAAGACGCTCTTCCGGCTCCTCGCCGGCGAGGGTGCGCTGCCGCCGCACCTGGAGCCGCGCGCGGTGGTGCGTGGCGTGGCCGAGGTGCTCGACCCGCGCCTCGACCGCCTATTCGAGATCTTCCGGCCGCGCAAGGAGACGCGCGCGCGCCTCGACTTCGTCCTCCTGCCCAAGATCGAGGAGCACGCCGTCTCCCGGGACGACATCTTCCGCGACATGGGCGAGATCGACGCCTTCGTACACGTGGTGCGCGCGTTCGCCGACGCGTCCGTGTACCACATCTGGGGTGCGCCCGATCCCGCGCGCGAAGTCGAATACGCGCACACCGAGCTCGTGCTCCACGACCACCTCTTCGTGGAGAAGCGTCTCGAGCGCCTGGAGAGCGACCTCAAGAAATTCAAGGACGAACGGCGCATGAAGGAGCGCGATCTCCTTCTGCGCCTGCGCGCGCATCTCGACGAGGAGAAGCCGCTGCGCCAGTGCGAGATCTCCGAGGCCGAGGAAGCGATGATCGCGAGCTATCCCTTGCTCACGCGGTGTGAGACCATCGTGGCGCTCAACGTGGGCGACGAGCAGGCTGGAGACACCGCCCTCGCGCGCGAACTCGAAGCGCGATTCGGTGCCAAGCTGGGCCTCTCTTTCGTCGAGATCCCCATGCGCCTTGAGGCCGAGATCGACCAGCTCGACTCCGCCCAGGAACGCGCCGCCTTCATGGCCGAGATGGGGATCGAGGACACCGCGTTGCACATGCTCACCATGCACTGCATCGGGGCGCTCGGGCTCATCTCGTTCTTCACCGTGGCGCCCATCGAGGTGCGGCACTGGTTCGTCAAGCGCGGGTCGCTCGCGCCGCGCGCGGCGGGCGTCATCCACAGCGACCTCGAGCGCGGCTTCATCCGCGCCGAGGTGATGCACTATGAAGACATCGACGCCCTGGGCAGCGAGGAAAAGGTGAAGGCGGCGGGGAAGTACCACGTCAAGGGCAAGGACTACGTCGTGCAGGACGGCGACATGTTGTTCATCCGCTTCAGCGTATAGGAACAGAATCATGGCGACGGTGAGACTCAACAAGGGGCGCGAGAAGCTCCTCCTCTCGCGCCACCCCTGGGTGTTCGGGGGGGCAGTGGAGCGCGTGGAGGGCGAAGTGACGCCCGGCGACATCGTCGACGTCGTCGCCGCCGACGGCGCCTTCGTCGGCCGCGGCTACCACAACGCCCAATCCCGCATCTGCGTGCGTCTGCTCTCGTGGGACCCCGACACGGCGATCGACGAGGCGTGGTGGCAGAGCAAAGTGGAGGCGGCTATCTCCGCGCGCGCGTCGCTCGAGAGCGACGCCACCACCGACGCCTACCGCCTCGTGCACGCCGAGGCCGACCTCCTGCCCGGCCTCGTCGCCGACCGCTACGCCGACGTCGTGGTGGTGCAGTTCCTCACCGCCGGCGTAGAGCAAGCGCGCGACGCCATAGTGGGCGCGCTCGGCACGCGCTTTCCCGACGCGCGCCTCTACGAGCGCAGCGACACCGCCTCGCGCCGCCGCGAGGGCCTCGAGACCCGCGCCGGCTGGATTCGCGGCGAGGGGCCCGCGCGCGTCGAGATCCGCGAGCACGGCCGCACGTTTCTCGTCAACCTCGAGGCCGGCCAGAAGACCGGCTTCTACCTCGACCAGCGTGAGAACCGCGCCGCCGTCGCCGCGCTCGCCGCCGGCCGCCGCGTGCTCGACGCCTTCTCCTATACCGGCGCCTTCGGCGTCTATGCCGCCACCGCCGGTGCCATCGCCATCACCCTCGGCGACACCTCCGCCGGCGCCCTCGAGACCGCGAAGTCGAACCTCGAGCAGAACGAGACCGGCGCGTGCACCAGCGAGATCGTGCAGGCCGACGTGTTCGAGCAACTGCGTGCGTGGAAAGCCGAAGGCCGCCGCTTCGACATGGTCGTCCTCGATCCCCCCAGGTTCGCCATGAACCAGCACCAGGTCGACAAGGCCCTGCGCGCCTACAAAGACATCAACATGCTCGCCATGCAGCTCCTCGAGCCCGGCGGCATCCTCGTCACCTTCTCCTGCTCCGGCGCGGTGGACGCGCAAGCCTTCACCCTCGCCGTCTCCTGGGCCGGCCTCGACGCCGGCCGCAGCGTGCAGATCATGCGCCGCCTCTCCCAGGGCCCCGACCACCCCGTGCTCACCTCGTTCCCCGAATCCGAATACCTCAAGGGCCTCCTCTGCCGCATTGTTTGACGGAGCGAAGGAGTGACGGGCCGACCGGGTCTCTGTATCAGCGTCCCGGTGTTACGACCCCCAGGTAAGCGAAGTTGTCAAAGTAGGCGTCCACGCCGGCGCCGGTGTTGTTGTATGACTCGATCCACACCCGGATCATGGCGATGGTCGCGGGGTTGATCTCGGGACCGGAGAGGCCTTCGAAAAACTGGGGTGTGAAGACGACGGTGCTGGTTATCCAGTCGAACGAGGTGCCAGTCCTCTCCTCGCAACCGACGATCTCGCTCGGATGCGCCTCGTCGATGATGCGGTCGCACCCGAGATCCGCAACGTCACCAATGTGCCGGCGCACGTAGTAGCGGCCTATGGGCGCGTCGGCGCCGTCGATGAACTCGATCACCACGGCGGCGAGTCCGAGGTCGGCCTCGATCTCGGCCACCTTCCAGTCCCAGCGCAGCACGTGACCGATGATGCCGCAGCTTCCGGTGAGCTGCGTGCGAATCAGGCGGTAGTCTTCGCCCGCGCGCGCATCGAGGTGCAGCACGTTCGTGCGGCCATCGATGTCGACGATCTCCTCGATGCCGGAGCCTACGCCGGGCCCGTGGCTGCCGTTGGTCCAGGCGTACTCGCCGCCGGAGAAGTCGCCGTTGGCGAGTCCGCAGCAGTTGCGCAGCGGCGCCACGCCGAAGTCGGCATCGAGGAAGCTGCTCACCTTTCCGCCCATCTCGACGAGGATGACCTCGATCTCTGTCGGCGTGGTCGGGTTGGAGCAGCGGTCGCGGACGAGGATCACGGTGTAGTGGCCGGCGCGGAGCTCGTCGAAGCGGTAGCTGCCGTCGTACGCGGTCTTGGTGTGCCAGACGCGCAAGCAATCGAGCTGGATGCAGTCGAGCGTGCTGTCGGCATGGGTGAGCACGATCTCGCGCCCGCCCCAGCCGGGCTCGTTGGGGTCGTGCACGCCGTCTTCGTCGAGATCGGTCCACACGACGCCGCCGATGCTGCCGAGGTCGGGCATGGGCCCGACGTGGAGGCGCACGGCGAAGCCGATGGACACACCCTCGCCGACGCCGAACTGGACGTTGCGCGGCAGGCTGGTCTCGCCGGGCGTCCAGTGGACGTCGCGGTCGACGAAGCTGAACTCGATCATGGCGCCGGGCCCGTGGATGTCGTTGCTGGGGTTCATGACGGTCACACTCCCGGGCAACAGCGCCACGAACTCGAGGCGCACGGGCAGGGGATAGGTCTTGGAACTGTTGTTGGTCACGGTGAGGTCCACCATGAGCGCGCCGATGCCGGCGTCGTAGTGAATGTCCGAGCCCTTGATCACGAACGGGCCGTGGATGGGGTCGTGGGCCGGGCCCGCCGTCTGGAGGACGAGCTCGAAACCGGTGTCGCCGGGACGGATGGTGCCTTGCACCAGGCCGTCGCCCCCTCCCGGCTGGAGGATGGTGACCTCGTCGCCGCAGCCGGGGAGCGCGACCAGCAGGACGACCGCGACGAGCGACAGGATATGGAAACGCATGGGACTGCCTCCCTGAGGGTTGGGTCGCCAGGGGTCTGTGTCGCGTAGGGGGGCTAGCTAGAATTATGCAGCATTCGACGGCCGCCACACATGATGCGTTCGCATCATTTTCGGTCTCGCCGGGCAGGGCGCCTAGACTTCTTCCAGGTACTCCTTCCGCTTCTTCCGCGTGATGTCCGGCACGCGGCAGTCCTTGGCGGGGTATCCCACGGGGATCACGAGGTAGGCGCGCTCGTTGGCGGGGCGGCCGAGGATCTCGTTCAAGAACCCCATGGGGCTGGGGGTGTGCGTGAGGGTGGCCAAGCCGGCCTGGTGGAGGGCGGCCAGAAGGAAGCCGGCGGCGATGCCGACGGACTCGCTCACGTAGTAGTGCTGGTCCTCGGGCGTCGCACCGTGGCGCTGGGCGAACAGAACGATCAGCGCGGGCGCGTTCTCGAGGAAGGGCTTGTGCTCGTCGGTGCCGAGGGGCTCGAGGTGGAGGAGCCAGCGCTCGGGGGCGCGGCCGTGGTAGTGCTCGTGTTCTTCCTTTTCGGCGGCCTCGCGGATGCGCTTCTTCACTTCGACGTCGGTGACGAGGACGAAGGTCCAGGGCTGCTTGTTGGCGCCGGACGGGGCCTGTGCGGCGGCGTCGATGCAGTTGAGGATCGCCTCGCGCGGCACGGGCTCGTCGGAGAAGCTGCGCACGGAACGGCGCGTGCGCATCCGCTCGAAGAAGCGCCGCGCGCGCGAAACCATCTCCTCGGGGGAGAGACGCTCGAACGCGAGCGGCTTGCTCTTGTAGCGCGATGGGTCGCTCATGCGCGTTCCTTCGAGTGCACGCGGCCGGGAGATCGCGGGCGGTTGTACTTAATAATGAGGGCGACGGCGGCGACGATGAGCCCGGCTCCCGCGAGCTGCACCGGCGTGAGGATCTCGTCCGCCAGCATCCACCCGAGCACGATGGCCACGAGCGGGTTGACGTAAGCATACGTCGAGACGCGCGCCGGCGTCGATACTTTCAAGAGCCAGGCGTAGGCGATGAAGGCACCGTTGCCGAGAACGATCAAGTAGAGTAGCGCCAGCACGGACTTGGCGGAAAACACCCGCCAGTCGAGGGCGCCGCCCTCGCCGGCGAGGAGCCCGAAGAGAATGAGCGCCGTCCCGCCGCAGGCCGTCTGCATGCCCGCGGTCACGAAGGGCGAGCGGGGAAGGGGCGCGTGGCGGGCGTAGATGGAGCCCATGGCCCAGAACAGGGTGGCCGCCAGCACGGAACCGGCGCCGAGGGGGTCGATGTCGCGGGCGACCACGGCGTCGCCGGCGGGTTTGACCATCAGCGCCACGCCGCCGAAGCCGAGGGCGATCCCGATGGCTACGTGGGGGGCGATGCCCCGCGTGCGCGTGCGCAGCCCCTCGAGCACCACCATCCACAGGGGAAGGGTCGCCACCATCAGCGCGGCCACGTTGGAGTGGATGCGGTGCTCGGCCCAGGCCACGGTGCCGGTGCCGCCGCCCATCATGAGGATGCCGGTGATCGCGCCGTCGCGCCACTGCCGTGCGCTCGGGGCGCTCTCGCCGCGCGCACCCGCGTAGGCGAGCATGGCGGCGCCGCCGGCGAGGAAGCGCACGCCGATCATGGTGAAGGTGGGCAGCGTCTCGATGGCGAAGCGGATGGCGAGATAGGTCGAGCCCCAGATCAAATAGACGGACGCAAAGGCGAAGACGAGCAGGCGAGCGGAGGGTTCTGCGCTCCGCGGAGCGATGGGTGGGGTGGGGGCGGCGCGCATGGAAGAAACTAACGGGCGGGCCCGGAGGATGTCAACGCCGATGATGGTTGCTTGCGGACGCGCAATTCCCGTAGGCTGGCGCGAGGCGCGCCGCGCCGGTGCCAACGATGTCGCCACACGACCGGCTCTGGAACAAAGACTTCTTCCTGCTCTGGCAGGGACAGTTCGTGAGCCAGCTGGGCACGCAGGCCTTCACCATCGCCATGATGTATTGGCTGATGCGGGCCACGGGCTCGGCCACGCTCATGGGCACGACGATGATGGCGTCGATGCTGCCCGCAGTGCTGCTGGGACCGGTGGGGGGTGCCGTGGCCGACCGCTTCTCGCGCCGCGCCATCATCATCGCCTGCGACGTGGTGAGCGGCGTGGGCGTGCTCTCCCTCGCCGGCCTCATGTTCTTGGCGCCGGAGCGCACGGGACTCATCGCCGCCTGGCTGGTGTGCATCTCCGTGGGCGGCGGGGTGGTGCGCGCGTTCTTCGCGCCGGCCATCACGGCGGCCGTCCCCAGCATCGTGCCGGAGGCGCGCGTGGCCGCGGCCAACGCGGTGAACGAGGGCTCGACGCACATCTCCACCATCGTCGGCCAGGGCCTGGGGGGCATCCTCTTTCGCGTGCTCGGCGCCCCGCTCCTGCTCCTCTTCGACGGCCTGACCTATCTCTTCTCGGCGGTGAGCGAATGTTTCATCGACATTCCGCAGGCGCTCCCGGAGCGCGCGCGCGGCTGGCGGCAGACGCTCTCCGCCTCGCTCGCCGACCTGCGCGAAGGCATCGCGCACGTGCGCGCCCGGCGGGGGCTCATGCACCTCATGGTGGCGGCGGCGGCGATCAACTTCTTCGGCGTGCCCTTCATGGTCCTGTTGCCGTTCTACGTGGAGGAGGGACTGGCGAAGGGGCCGGAGTGGTTCGGGTTCCTGCTCGCCGCGTCCGGCGCGGGGAGCCTCCTCGGCTACTCGGTGGCGGGGAGCGTCCGGCTCGGGCGACGCGCGCGCACCGCGGCCATGCTGGCCTGCCTGTTCGGGGTCGCGCTCTCCCTGGGCCTGCTCGGGGTCATCGTGCGCCCGTTCGCCGCGCTGGGACTCATCGCCGCGGCGGGCGCGACCTCCGGCTTCTTCAACATCCACACCATCACGCTCTTGCAGACCACGACGCCGGAGGCGATGCGCGGGCGGGTCTTCGGCGTGCTGCACACGCTGGTCATGGGGCTCACGCCCGTGTCGCTGGCGCTCACCGGCGTGGTGGCCGACCTCGCGCACCACGACGCGCCGCTCTTGCTCACGGCCTGCGGCGCGGTGCTGGTGGTCGTCACGGCGGCGGCGTCGCTGGACGGGACGCTGCGCGGCTTTCTGGGCGGGGAAGCGGAGCCCGGGAGCGCTTGCTTGTGAATGGCATAACTATCCAATCAATTATTGACGAGAGCCCGCCTCCTCCACAGACTTGGAGTATTGGCCGGCTCTGGTGGCAGCCAACGGAGGTGTTCCATGATGACGGCGGTGACGGTCAAGCGTCTGCTCGAGGAGAAGGGGAACCAGGTCTGGTCCATCGCGCCGGAGGCGTCGGTCTACTCGGCGCTCCAGCTCATGGCGGACAAAGGTATAGGCGCGCTCCTGGTCCTGGACCAGGGCAAGCTGGTGGGCGTGATCTCCGAGCGCGACTACGCGCGCAAGATCGTCCTGCTGGGCAAGACCTCAAGAGAAACCACGGTGCGCGAGATCATGTCCACCAAGGTCTACTACGTGCGGCCGGACCAGCGCATCGAGGAGTGCATGGCCCTGATGACGCAGAAGGCGGTGCGCCACCTGCCGGTCATGGAGGGCGATGCGCTCGTCGGCATCATCTCCATCGGCGACGTAGTCAAGACGATCATCTCCGAGCAGCAGTTCATCATCGAACAGCTCGAGCAGTTCATCACGGGGCGCTGAGATGAAGCGAGGCGTTCTGATCGGGGTCACGGTGGCGGTGGTGTTGTCGCTGCCGTTCTACGGTCACATGTGGAATCTGTTCATGCACGTCTTCGGCGCCATCATCTTCATGGGCAACATCCTGGTGA
>JAOTVO010000429.1 GCA_029863355.1 Candidatus Krumholzibacteriia bacterium | reverse complement strand
CGCCGAGCGCGTCCGCGATTTCACGGTGCGCGATCGGCCGCGCGGTCGGCTCCGGGAGAAGGAGGAACGCCTGACGCAGGCGCTCCAGCGTTGCCTGGCGCGTGCCCGCCTCGCGAAAGGCGTAGAGCTTGTTGATGATCGCGGCGAACGTCGTGACGATGACGATGACGAGGAGGATTCCCAGGGTTACGAGCAGGACGTGGTAGGAGATCATCGCGCCACCGCTACCACCGCACGGCCCCGTAGAGACCGAGATACCAGATTTTGTAATCGTTGTTGTCCACCGACCACGCACCCTCGATTCCGAGCGGTACGTGCCCCGACGCGGCGCCGTTCAGGTAGGCGCTGAACGCGTTGGTCACGATGGCGTCGAATGTGGACGACGCGAGGTGTGAGAGCTCGTAGCGCGCGCCGTAGTCGAGCGAACCGGCGTCGGAATATCCGGAGAGGGCCAGCCCGCCCGCGTGGCGTGTGCTCGCGAGCGGCGTGAAGTACGAGGGCGAACGGAAGTTCCAGTCGGAGAACGCCAGCGCGTAGTCGATCGTCCATCGTGGCATCCCCGCGTGGACGCGGTAGGCGACGCGGCCCCCCGATCGCAGGCGGCGGTTGCCGTCAGACACGTCGCCACGTGCCGCGAAGACCGAGGCCGTACCGCGCGCGTCCCACTGCCAGGCAAGCGACGCCTCCCGATCCGTCACGCGGCCCGGCTGGAACTGAAGGGCTCCCGTCGACGTGTCGGACCCCTTCAAGGCGACGAACGTTCGCCGCGTCGTGAACCTCGGCGTGAACCGTCCGGCATAGCCCCAGATCCGCGCGCTCCACCCGGTGAACGCGTCGCTTCCCGTCAGAGGGTAGAGCACCTTGTCGCCGCGAGATTCGAAGCGGCGCCACTCGACGGCCAGCGAGGCCTGGATCGGGTACGCACGGAGCATGGACGCATCGGCCTGGACGCGTTGGCTCGTCAGGTCGTAGTGGAGCGTCGTGTCGCCCACGGCGGCGCGCTGGTTGTGCTCGAAGAGTTGCGTCCGGGAAACGCGGACGCCGACGCCGATGGCTCGGCCCAGGGTGGCGCGACCCGCCGCGAAGGGACCCGATTCCTCGATCTCGAAATCGGGGGCGCCGCTTGCACGCTGGGTCTCGTGCGACGTCGCGACCCCGACGGTCAGCGTCGGCGCTAGAGCACGATCGATCGCGGCGCGTTCTTCCTCCAGCGCGGAGGGGTCGGCACCGCGTTCGGCGGCGCGCCGGGCGAACACGTCCGCGGCCGTCGCCGCGCCGCGCCAACGGGCGATGGAGGCCGTCCCCAGCCAGGCGTCTCCGTACGCCGGGTTGGCGCGGCGGATGCGGGCGTACTCGATTGCCGCGCCGGGCAGATCGCCGTTCCACGACAGCGTGCGCGCCAGACCGATTCGGCTCTCCAGATTCGTCGAGTCGGCGGCCACCGCGCGTCGGAACTCTCGCACCGCCTCGTCGTGCCGCCCCGACCATGCCAGCACACGCGCGTGGCCCGCACGGTCGAACGCGTCGTCGGGGTGCGCCGCGAGCAGTCCGCGGTACTCCCGGATCGACTCGTCGTAGCGACGGTCCCACGCGAGGACACGGGCGAGGAGCGACCAGATCGCGCGATCCTCGGGGCGGGCGGCGTGCGCGCGCCGCAGCTCCGCCGCCGCGGCGGCGAACTGCTTGTCGTCCGCCAGGACGCGCGCGGAGCGAAGGAGGGAATCGGCGGCGGTGGGTCGGGGCGGTTCCGGTTCAGCGGAGAGGGCGACCTTTGCGAGCAGCAACAACAGCGCACAGGCAACGAGGACGGTCGCGCGCGCCGCGCCCGGGGCATGCCGGCCTCTCATACGCCGCCTACGGGCGGCGGTCCACGTTCGTTTCCTCGATGAGTTCACGGGACTCCACTCGCTCGAATGCCCCCCGGATGATCCCGGCGGAAGTCTTGACGCGCTCTACAGTTATCGGCACTTCCCACCCGTTCCAGAGCACGAGTCTGTCCGGTGGCGAAACGACCG
>JAOTVO010000428.1 GCA_029863355.1 Candidatus Krumholzibacteriia bacterium | reverse complement strand
TGTGCCCCACCATGTTCTCGGTCACGTAGATCGGAATGAACTTGTTCCCGTTGTGCACCGCGAGCGTGTGCCCGACGAAATCGGGCGTGACCGTGGACCGACGTGCCCAGGTCTTGATGACCCGCTTGTCTCCGGCCCGGTTCATGACCTCGATCTTGCCCGCGAGGCTCTCGTCTACGAACGGACCCTTCTTCAGCGAGCGAGCCATGCTACTTCCTCCTCTTGACGATCATCGCGTCCGAGGCCTTCTTCGGCCGCCGCGTCTTGTAGCCCTTCGTGGGCTTGCCCCACGGCGTGCACGGGTGGCGTCCGCCGGACGCCTTGCCCTCGCCGCCCCCCATCGGGTGATCGATGGGGTTCATGGCGACGCCGCGCACGCGGGGCCGGCGGCCGAGCCAGCGCGAGCGACCGGCCTTGCCGATCACGATGTTCTGAGCGTCTTCGTTGCCGACCTGCCCGATCGTGGCGTAACAGGCGGCCAGCACCTTGCGGACCTCGCCCGACGGCAGCCGGAGAAGGCTCAGCTTTCCTTCCTTCGCCATCACCTGGGCGAACGTGCCCGCTCCCCGCGCGATCTTCGCGCCCTGGCCGGGCCGGAGCTCGATCGCGTGGACCAGCGTGCCGAGCTGGATCTTCGACAGCGGCATCGCGTTGCCGGTGCGGAGATCCGCGTCGGGGCCGGACACGACCTTGTCCCCCACCGACAGTCCGAGAGGCGCGATGATGTAGCGCTTCTCGCCGTCGGCGTACACGAGCAGGGCGATGCGCGCGTTTCGGTTCGGGTCGTACTCGATCGCGCTGACCCGGGCCGGAATGCCGTGCTTGTCCCGCCTGAAGTCGATCCGGCGGTACGCCCGTTTGTGCCCGCCGCCACGGTGCCGCGACGTGACGTGGCCGTGGTGGTTCCGGCCGCCCGACTTCTTCAACGGCTCGAGCAGGGATTTCTCCGGTTCGGTCTTCGTGACGTCACTGAAGTCCGACGACGTGTGAAACCGCCGCGTGGGCGTATAGGGCTTGTACTTCTTGATTGCCATCTTTCCCTTCCTCGCGTCCGCTTCCTGTACGTCGCACCCATCGGCCAAACGAGAGGTTCGAACTGCCCGGAATTGCGGGCGAATCGGAACCGTTCGGGGTCACTCCCCCCGGGTCGGGGGTGATACCCGTCTCCGGCGCGGACACTGCCACCGGTGCGGCGTTGTCTCGTACGAGCTACTGCTCGTAAATGTCGAGTGTCTGTCCCTCCGCCAGGGTCACGAGGGCCTTCTTCCAGCCCGGCCGGCGACCCTGGTGAACTCCCATTCTCTTCAGCTTGCCCGCCACGTTGAACGTGCGGATCTTCGTGACCTTCACGCTGAACAGTTCCTCGATGGCCGACTTGATCGCGATCTTGTTCGCCGCGGGGTCGACCTCGAACGCGTACTCGTTCCCGATTTCCCGACGGATCGTGGCCTTCTCCGTGAGGAGCGGCCGCCGGAGCACCCTGCGCGCGTCCATCAGGCGAACACCTCCTCGATCCGCTTCACCCCGGCCTTGGTCACGAGGACCCAGTCCGCGGCGACGACCGTGTACGTGTTCGCCTCGCGCGCCGACATCACGATCACGTTCGGGATGTTGCGCGCCGAGAGCGACACCTTCTCCTCCAGCTCGTCCGTGAGCACGAGCACCTTCTGATCCGCGAGCTCCATCTTCTCCAGCAGGCTCCAGAGGGTCTTCGTCTTGATCTCCTCCAGCTCCAGCGTCTCGATGACCGCCACGCGACCGGCCGCGGCCCGATCCGAGAGCGCCGACCGGAGAGCGAGGCGCCGCACCTTCTTGGGCAGCTTGTAGCTGTGGTCGCGCGGCTGCGGACCGTGCATGATGCCGCCGCCGACCCAGAGCGGGCTTCGCCACGTGCCCGCGCGGGCCCGCCCCGTGCCCTTCTGGCGCCACGGCTTCGAGTTCGAGCGGCTGATCTCACCGCGGGACTTCACCTTCGACGTGCCGAGACGCTGGTTCGCCTGGAAGTTCACGACCGCCTCCCAGACCGCGT
>JAOTVO010000427.1 GCA_029863355.1 Candidatus Krumholzibacteriia bacterium | reverse complement strand
TCACCACCGCCCATCTCCAGGCCGCCTTGCCGCCCGAACCCAATTCCGCCAGCCGGTTGATCAGGAAGCCGCGATAGACGATCTCCTCGCCCAGCGAGGAGACGATGTAGACCCCCACCAGGGCGAGGAGCAGCATGGGCAGGTTGCCGCGCAGATAGTCGTACCCGCTCATGTCGGCGGCCTCCGGCTTGCCGACGATGTTCGCCATCACGATCGAACCCACCAGGAGCGCCACCACCGCGGCGACGAACACGACCAGGGATTTCAAGACGGCGCGGACGACGGCTCGCCGGCCGACGACACGGCGGCCCAGCCCGAAGTGCGCCCAGCCCTGTCCCCGCAGGCGCAGCCCCGCCCACACCAGGCCGAGCATCAGCAGGTTGGCCACCCACACCACCGCCTGACGCGCGAGCGGGTTTTCCCCGACCAGCGGGAGAACGAAGGCGATGGCGGCCACGGGGACGGCGAATACGACCGCGATCTCGCCCACCTGCGCGAACTTATTGGCGCGAAGCGCGTACTCCAGATCCCTCACGGGCTACTCGAACACTTCCGTCAGAAAGTGCATCAGTGCTGCCCACGAGCGCATGTCCGCCTTCTCGTTGTAGGCGAGCCCCGGAATGCCACGCTTGTCCGCGTCCGGGCTGGTGAAGCTGTGCTTCGCACCCCCGTAGGAGATGAACTCCCAGTCCGCGCCCGCGTCGGCGAGGTTCTTCTGGAACGTCGCCACTTGTTCGGGCGTCGCGAAGCCGTCGGCGGCACCGTGGCAGACCAGGATGCTCGCCGTGACCTTGCCCGGGGCCGGCTCGGTGGGGAGCCCGCCGTGGAAGCTGGCCACGCCGGCCAGGTCGGCGCCGTTCATGGCCATGGTGAGCACCACCGATCCGCCGAAGCAGTATCCGATGGCCGCCATGCGCCCGGCGTCGACGCGCGCGTCGGCCGCGAGCAGCTTGTAGGCCGCATTGAAGCGCTCCGCGCCGAGCTTCTGATTCATGCGGATCGCCGTCGCCCATTCGCCCGCCTCCTGCGGGTGCTCGGTGGTCTTGCCTTCGCCGTACATGTCGACGGCGAAAGCGACGTAACCCGCCTCGGCGAGCATCTTGGCGCGCTCCTTGGCGTAGTCATTGAGTCCCCACCACTCGTGCACCACCAGGATGCCGGGGCGCTTGCCCTTGGCGGCGTCGTCGTAGGCGATCTGCCCGCGCAGCGTTGTGTCTCCCTGCTTGTATTCGATCGGCTCCACCCGCACCTCGGCGGCCACGGCGCCGGCGAGACAGAGCACGACGAGGAATATCCAGAAAACTCTCACGCGTATACCTCCTCTTGGGTTGCTCGGATGGGAGTATAGGGAGCGGATGCGGTTGTTGTCCACTCGGGCATGGGCCAGGCACCATCGACGGCCCACCGCGTTCAGCGGGCGAGCCGCTTTTCGATGCGGCGGTCCGGGACGAGCCAGATGATCGCCACCAGTACGTATAGCGCGCAGGCCAGCCACGGCGCGACGAAGGCCAGCGGGATCGCCGCCATGTAGATCACCACGGACACGGCCGTCCACCTGCTCGATCGCCTGCAGCAAGTGGTGGTGGTTGTTCCAGTAGATGCCGAGGAACACGAAACTGAGGGCGTAGCTGAGAAAGGTGGGAATCAGCGGGCGCAACGCCGCCCAATGGACTTCGTGCGGCACCTTCAGTTCCAGCACCATGATGGTGATGACGATGGCGATCACCGCGTCGCTGAATGCTTCCATGCGCGTGCTACTCATAGTCCTCAGTAGGCCGGCGGCTCCGTGCCGTATTGCGACCACTCCTCCTGGGACGGGCCGTAGAGGCCCGGCACCTTCGCGCCCGCCTGTCGGAGCAGCACGATCATCTCGCCGCGGTGATGGACCTCGTGCAGGAGGAGAGCCGACAGCGTCGCCCCGCGCACCCACGTTTCGCCGTACATGTCGTCGGTCTCGAGCAGCGTCGCGTCCGTCCACTTGGCTTTCAGCGCACCCATGAGCTCTTTCGTGACCTTGCGGTAGCCGTCCTGGA
>JAOTVO010000092.1 GCA_029863355.1 Candidatus Krumholzibacteriia bacterium | reverse complement strand
AGCCTACCCGGTCCTCGCGCAGCGCCTCCATCATGAGCTCGCCCACGCGGTTGGTGGTACGGGTCCAGGTATCGATCACCTTGTTGTAGCGCTCGCCGTCGGTGATGTCGCCCTCTTCGTACTGGCGTGTGATGGAGCGGACCTCCTTGGTCGCCGCGTCGATGATCGACTGCTTGCCCGGTGGCACCACCAGGTCGTCCATGCCGACAGTGAGTCCCGACAGCGTGGCGTAGCCGAAGCCGGTGGCCTTCAGGTCGTCGAGGAAACGGATGGTGCGCTCGATGCCGAGGCGGTCGAAGCAGTCGGCCACGACGTTGCCCAGGCTCTTCTTGTCCATCACGTCATTGACGAAGCGAAGCTCCTCCGGAATGATCCGGTTGAAGACCACGCGACCCACGGTCGTGCTGATCATCTTGCCGTCCCAGCGCATATTGATGCGCGCGTGCAGCGCGGCCGCGTCCGTCTGGTGCGCGACTTCCACCTCGTCCATCGAGTAGAACAACTGTCCTTCGCCCTTGGCGCCCTTGCGCGCCATGGTCAGAAAGTAGCAACCGATGACCATGTCCTGCGAGGGCACGGCCAGCGGTCGCCCGCTGGCCGGCGAGAGGATGTTGTGCGCCGAGAGCATGAGCGTGCGCGCCTCGAGCTGCGCCTCGTAGGACAGCGGGACGTGCACGGCCATTTGGTCGCCGTCGAAGTCGGCGTTGAAGGCCGCGCAGACGAGCGGGTGCAGGCGGATGGCCTTGCCCTCGACGAGCACGGGCTGAAACGCCTGGATGCCGAGCCGGTGCAGCGTGGGCGCCCGGTTGAGCAGCACGGGGTGCTCCTGGATGATCTCCTCGAGGATGTCCCACACCTCCGGACTCTCCTGCTCCACGAGCTTCTTCGCGCTTTTCACGGTCTGCACGTAGTGCTTTTCCTCGAGCTTGCGGATGATGAAGGGCTTGAACAGCTCCAGCGCCATGCTCTTGGGGAGCCCGCACTCGTAGATGTGCAGCTCCGGACCGACGACGATAACCGAGCGGCCCGAGTAGTCCACGCGCTTGCCCAGCAGGTTCTGGCGGAAGCGCCCCTGCTTGCCCTTGAGCATGTCGGAGAGGCTCTTGAGGGGACGATTGCCCTGTCCCCGCACGGCCCGCGAGCGGCGGCCGTTGTCGAAGAGAGCGTCGACCGCTTCCTGCAGCATGCGCTTCTCGTTGCGGAGAATGACCTCGGGCGCCTTGATCTCCATGAGCTTCTTGAGCCGGTTGTTGCGGTTGATCACGCGGCGGTAGAGATCGTTCAGATCCGACGTGGCAAAGCGTCCGCCCTCCAGGGGAACGAGCGGGCGCAGCTCCGGCGGGAGCACCGGAATCACGTCCATGATCATCCACGAGGGGCGGTTCTCCGAGCCGCGGAACGCCTCGACCACGCGCAGGCGCTTGAGGAGGTCCTTCTTGCGCTGCGTCGAAGTCTCGGTGGCGATGCGCGTGCGCAGCTCCTTGGACAGCACGGGCAGGTCGATCTTCTCCAGCAGCTCCTTTATCGCCTGCGCGCCCATCTTAGCGACGAAGTCCTTGCCGGACTCGGCCAGATCGAAGTAGCGCTCCTCGGAGATCAGCTGCTTCTCCTGCAGATCCACGCTGCCCGGACTGATCACTATGTACGACTCGTAGTACAGGACGCGCTCGAGATCGCGGATGGTCATGTCGAGCAGATGGCCGATGCGGCTCGGCAGCCCCTTGAAAAACCAGATGTGCGAGACGGGCACGGCCAGCTCGATGTGGCCGAGACGCTCGCGGCGCACGTTGGCGCGCGTCACCTCCACTCCGCATCGGTCGCAGATCACCCCGCGGTAGCGGATGCGCTTGTACTTACCGCAGCTGCACTCCCAGTCCTTCACCGGACCGAAGATGCGCTCGCAGAAAAGCCCGTCCTTCTCCGGTTTGAACGACCGGTAGTTGATCGTTTCCGGTTTGGTGACCTCTCCGAAGCTCCACTCGCGAATCTTCTCCGGCGAGGCGAGCATGATACGGATGGCCTTGAAATCCGTGGGCTTCTTCCTGTCCCTGTCCAGGTTTGCGTACACCGAGCGAACCTCCTTGAGCGGCACGGGTGCGGCCGCTGGTTCGGTTAGTTCCTCTCCAGCTCCACGTCCAGCCCCAGGCTCTGCAGCTCCTTGATGAGCACGTTGAACGACTCCGGGATCCCCGGCTCGGGCGGGTTCTCGCCCTTGACGATCGCCTCGTAGATCTTGGCACGTCCCTGGATGTCGTCCGACTTGACGGTGAGGAGCTCCTGCAGGCAGTACGCGGCGCCGTACGCCTCTAACGCCCATACCTCCATCTCACCGAAGCGCTGTCCGCCGAACTGGGCCTTGCCGCCCAGCGGCTGCTGCGAGACGAGGGAATACGGCCCGATCGAACGGGCATGGATCTTGTCGTCGACCAGGTGCGAGAGCTTCATCATATAGATGTAGCCGACGGCGACCTGCTGGCCGAAGGCCTCGCCGGTGCGCCCGTCGAAGAGCGCCGACTTCCCGCCGAGGTGGAGACCCTCCTCCTCGAGCGCCCGCTTGATCTCGATGACCGACGCTCCGTCGAACACGGGGCAGGCCACGCGGTAGCCCGCGGCGTGAGCGGCCCACCCGAGGTGTGTCTCCAGGATCTGGCCGACGTTCATACGGCTCGGTACGCCGAGCGGGTTGAGCACGATCTCGACGGGCGTGCCGTCGGGCAGGTGGGGCATGTCCTCCACGGGAACGATCCTCGCCACCACGCCCTTGTTGCCGTGCCGGCCCGCCATCTTGTCGCCCACGGCGAGCTTGCGCTTGCGGAACACGTACACCTTGACCAGCTTGGCCACTCCGGGAGCGAGCTCGTCGCCGCGCGTCACACGCTCGACTTCCTTCTCGTGCTGGACATCGATGCGCTCGATGGCTTTGGCCGCCGTGTCGAGCACCACCTGCACCTGGCGGTCGATCTTCGGGTCCTTGACCAGGGCCAGGCCCCACTGGAGGTTGTCCAGGTCGAGCTCGTTGAAGAACCGCTCGCTGATCTTGCGCCCGGCCTTGGCGATCACCTCGCCGGTCTCGGCGTGCACGAGGCGCTCGCAGGTCTGGCCGACCATTAGCTTGGACAGCTTGGCCTCGCGGATTGCCTTGATGCGCTCGATCTCCTGTTCGCGCTGCTTCTCCAACTTGGCCAGGCGCTGTCGGTCCTGCGCGCGCGACTTGTCGTCGCGCTCCTTGCGCGAGAACACCTCGATGCCGACGACGATCCCGTCCATGCCCGGCGGCGCCTTCAGCGAGGCGTCGGGCACATCGCCCGCCTTCTCTCCGAAGATCGCGCGTAGCAGGCGCTCCTCCGGGGAGAGGTCGGTCTCGCCCTTGGGCGTGACCTTGCCCACGAGGATGTTACCCGCTTTGACGTGCGCGCCGATGCGTACGATTCCTTCCTCGTCCAGGTTCTTGAGCGCCTCCTCGCCGACGTTGGGAATCTCGCGCGTGATCTCTTCCATGCCGGCTTTGGTGTCGCGCACCTGGCACTCGAACTCCTCGATGTGGACCGAGGTGAACTTGTCCTCGCGCAGGAAGCTCTCGCTCACGACGATGGCGTCCTCGTAGTTGTAGCCGAGCCAGGGCATGAAGGCGACGAGCACGTTCATCCCCAGGGCCAGCTCGCCCTGGTCGGTGGCCGGCCCATCGGCGAGGGCTTGCCCCTCCTTGATCCGGTCGCCGACCCGCACCAACGGCTTCTGGTTGATGCAGGTGTCCTGGTTCGAGCGCCGGAACTTGAGCAGCGGGTACTCGTCCATGCCCTCGTAGTCGGAGTAGTCGTCGAGCGTGTCCTTGCGCCCGCCCGGGTCGACGACGATGTGCTCGCCCGAGACGGCCACCACCGTGCCCGCGCGCCGGGCTGTCACGAGCACGCCCGAATCGAACGCCACCTTGGCCTCCATGCCCGTGCCGATGTGCGGAGTCTCCGCCTTGAGCAGGGGCACCGCCTGGCGCTGCATGTTGCAGCCCATGAGCGCACGGTTGGCGTCGTCGTGCTCGAGGAACGGAATGAGCGACGCCGCCGCGCTGACGAGCTGCTTGGGCGAGACATCCATGTACTGGATCTGCTTCGGCGCCGCCACCGGGTAGTCGTCGCCGCACCGCGCAAGCACGATGTCGCGCACGAAGAGCCCCTTCTCGTCGAGCGGGGCGTTGGCCTGCGCGATGATGCAGTCGGTCTCCTCGTCCGCGCTGAGGTAGACGATCTCCGCGCTCACCTTGCCGTTGGTGACCACGCGATACGGCGTCTCTAGGAAGCCGTACCGGTTGATGCGCGCGTAGGTGGCCAGCGAGCTGATCAGTCCGATGTTGGGACCCTCGGGCGTCTCGATGGGACACATACGGCCGTAGTGCGTGAAGTGCACGTCGCGGACTTCGAAGCCGGCTCGCTCGCGCGTGAGCCCGCCGGGACCGAGGGCCGAGAGGCGGCGCTTGTGCGTCAACTCGGCCAGCGGGTTGGTCTGGTCCATGAACTGCGAGAGCTGGCTGGAGCCGAAGAAGCTCTGGACCACCGCCGACACCGTGCGCGCATTGATGAGGTCGTAGGGCGTGATCGTCTCGCTCTCCTGCTGCAGCGTCATGCGCTCCTTGACGATGCGCGCCATGCGAGCCAGGCCGATGGAGAACTGGTTGGCCAGAAGCTCGCCCACCGAACGAATGCGGCGGTTGCCCAGGTGGTCGATGTCGTCGGGCTCGGCGTCCGCCTCCTTCATGTCCAGCAGGCAGGCGATGACGGCGACGAAGTCCGCCTGATCGAGCGTGGTGACTTCGTCGGGCACGCTGAGCTTGAGCCGCCGGTTGATCTTGTAGCGGCCGACGCTGGCCAGGTCGTAGCGCTTGGGCGTGAAGAACATCCGGTTGAGCAGGGCCCGCGCCGTCTCCATGTTCGGGGGGTCGCCCGGACGGATGAGGTTGTAGATGCGCTTGAGCGCCGTCTCCTGGTTGGGGCAGTTGTCCTTGGCGATGGTCTTGAGTACGACGTCGTCCTCGGGTCCCTGGTTATCCGCGTACTTGATGCAGTGAATCTGCGTGACCTTTGCCTCGCGTAGCTTCTCGATCTGCTGGCCAGTAACGGCCACGCCGGCTTCGAGGATGATCTCGCCCGATCCCTTGTCCACGATGTCCTGGACGGCCACGCGTCCGACCAGCTCCTCGTCCTTCTTGCTCGCGCGGGTGGCGAGGCGGACGATTTCCTCCTGGTGGAACAGCCGCAGTATCGCCTGGTTGGTGTCGAAGCCCATCGCTTTGAGCAGGATGGTGACTGGAATCTTGCGCCGGCGGTCGATGTTGACGTGCATAACGTCGTTGATGTCGACCGTGAACTCGACCCACGACCCGCGATAGGGAATGATGCGCGCGTTGAACAGGCGCTTGCCGTTGGGGTGGATCTCGTCGCCGAAGAACACGCCGGGCGAGCGATGGAGCTGGCTCACGATCACGCGCTCGGCTCCGTTGATGATGAACGTCCCCTTGTTGGTTAGGAGGGGAATCTCGCCCAGGAACACCTCGCTCTGGATGATGTCCTTGAGGCGCTTCTCGCCCGTCTCCTCGTCCTCCTCGTTGATCACGAGGCGCAGCCGCGCCTTGAGCGGTGCGGCGAACGTGAGATCGCGCTCCTTGCACTCCTCCTCGCTGTACTTGGGCTCGCTGATGATGTAGCCGTGGTACTCGAGCTTGTATTTCCCCTTCGGGGACTCGATGGGGAACACGGAGCGAAAGACCGCTTCGAGGCCCTGGTCCCCGCGCCGGTCGATGGGGAGGTCCCTCTGCAGGAACTCCGCGTAGCTCTCCAGCTGAATGGCGAGGAGATTCGGAATCTCCATCACCTCGGGGATCTTGGCAAATACGATCCGCTTGTGCTCGTCCCGGGGGTAGTCGGCAATCCGCGTTGCGGCCTTCTTGATCATCTAGCAACCTCGATTGGTTGGCACCATCGTTCGGCGCGTTACCGCGCGGACCGGAGACGTCTCCGGAAGCCGTCCGCGCAGGGGGTACGGGGCACCGCGCTCGGCGCGGTGCCCCCAAGGCAGTCGAAGCAGCAACCATCCTTCGCGAGACACCTCGGTGCCCGCGATTCGGCGGGCCGCTACTTCAGCTCGACGGTGGCGCCGGCCTCTTCGAGCTGCTTCTTGAAGTCCTCGGCCTCTTTCTTCGAGACGGCTTCCTTGACGGGCTTGGGGGCGCCCTCGACGAGGTCCTTCGCCTCCTTCAGGCCGAGGCTCGTGATCGCGCGGACGACCTTGATGACCTTGATCTTCTCCGAGCCCACCACGCTGAGGATGACGTCGAACTCGTCCTTCTCCTCGACGGGTGCGGCCGCGGCAGCGCCCGGCATGGCGGCGACCGCCATCGGGGCCGCGGCGGTCACGCCGAACTTGTCCTCAAGCGCCTTGACCAGCTCCGCCATCTCCATCAGCGTGAGCTTCTCGATGGCGTCCATCGCGGTCTGCGCATTCTTGCTGTCGAGTTTGACTGCGGCTTCACTCATGGTTGCGACTCCTTTGCCGACTTTGTGCCTATCGTATCCGCCGGCGTCGCGCGCCGGCGATCCTCACCAGTTTTTCTCTCTACGCCTTGAGATTCTTGATCTGATCGAGCACGCTCATCAGGTTGCGCAGCGGGCCCTGCAGGCAGGCGACGAGCCCGTTGCCGGGCGCGCGCAAGCCGCCCAGCACCTGGGCCAGCAGCTGATCGCGAGAGGGCAGCTTCGACAGCGTGGCGACCTGCGCCCCCGTGATCACGCGTCCGTCGAAGAAACCCGCCTTGAACTTCGGGCGCTCGTGCTCGGCGGCGAACTGCGCCAGGACCTTGGCCGGCGCGTTCTCCGCAGCCTGGGTATACGCAACGGCCGTCGGGCCCTCGAAGAACGAGGCCAGCTCCGAGGCCGGCGTGTCCGCGATTCCGCGCTTGGCCAGCGTGTTCTTGACCACGCGGAAGCTCACACCGGCTTCGCGGCAGCGCCGGCGCAGCTCCGACACCTTGGCGACGTCGAGGCCGGTGAAGTCGTTGAGCACGACCGATCCCGCCTCGGAGAAGATCGCCGTGACGGCGTCAACCTGTGCGACTTTTTCTGGCCGAGCCATCTCTTCAAACCTCCTGCGGGGCTCAGCGGGCCTCGCTCATGATTGCCGGGCCATCGAGCTTGACCGACGGTCCCATCGTCGAGGACAGGCTCACGCTCTTGAGGTACCTGCCCTTGGCCGCCGCCGGCTTGGCGCGCATGATCTCGCCGAGCAGGACGCGCGTGTTCTCGACGAGCTGGTCCTTCGTGAACGATTTCTTGCCCACGGGGATGTGCAGATTGGCGCCCTTGTCGACGCGGTATTCGACCTTGCCCGCCTTGACGTCGTGGACCGCCTTGCCCACGTCGAACGTCACCGTGCCGCTCTTGGGATTCGGCATCAGCCCGCGCGGTCCCAGGATGCGGCCCAGCTTGCCCACTTCGCCCATCAGGTCCGGCGTGGCGATGATCGCGTCGACGTCCGTCCACCCCTCCTGGATCTTGGGAATGTACTCGTTGGCGCCGACGTAGTCCGCGCCGGCTTCCGCGGCTTCCTTTTCCTTCTCGCCGCGCGCGAGCACCAGCACGCGCACGTTGCGCCCGGTGCCGTGCGGGAGCACCACCGTGCCGCGCACTTGCTGATCAGCGTGGCGTGGATCCACTCCGAGCGCGGCGGACAGCTCTATGGTCTCGTCGAACTTGGCCGTGGCGGTCTGCATGACCAGGTCGACGGCCTCTTCGATACCGTACGCAGTCTCGCGGTCGATGCGTTCGGCTGCGCCGGAGTATCTCTTGCCTTTTTTCATGTGTGACTCCTTACTCCACGACGATGCCCATGCTTCGCGCCGTGCCCATCACCATGAGTACGGCGGCGTCCATGTCGATGGCGTTGAGGTCGGGCATCTTCTTCTCCGCGATCTTGCGCACCTGTTCCATCGAGACTGTTCCGACCTTGGTGCGGTTCGGCTCGCCCGATCCCTTGGCCAGCCCGGCGGCCTGCTTCAGCAAGACCGCCGCGGGAGGGGTCTTGGTGATGAAGTCGAACGAGCGGTCGGCGTAGACGGTGAGCACCACCGGAATGATCACGCCGGCCTGGTCCTGCGTCCTCGTGTTGAACGACTTGCAGAACTCCATGATGTTGACCCCGTGCTGGCCCAGTGCGGGGCCCACGGGAGGCGCGGGGGTGGCCTGGCCGCCTACGCACTGCAGCTTGATCTGCGTCAGTATCTTCTTTTTCCTCGCTGGCGCTGCCATTTTCCTCTCCTACGAGCGACACGCGGCCACGCCGCCCCGGCGCATGCCGGCGGCGGATCACCGCCACGCTGGCACTAGATGGTCTCGACCTGTAAGAAATCCAGCTCGACGGGGGTCTGCCGGCCGAAGATGCTCACCAGTACCCTCAGCTTGCCGCGCTCGGCGTTGATCTCGTCGATAATACCGGTGAAGTCGCTGAACGGGCCGTCCTTGATCCGGATGTGCTCGCCCAGGGTGAACGGAATCTCCGGAATGATCGTCTGCTTCTCTTTGTCCATCCGGCCGAGGATACGCTCGACCTCCACTCCGGAGAGCGGCTGCGGCCCGGAGGATCCGCCCACGAAGGCGGTGACTCCGGGCATATCGTTAATGAGGTGCCACGACTCGTCGGTCATGTGCATCTCGATGAGAATGTAGCTGGGGAAGAACTTACGGGTGGTGACCGTCTTCTTCCCCTTCTTCATCTCGGCGACGTCCTCGGTGGGCACCACGATCTGCCCGAAGTGATCCTTGATGGAGGAGACGTTGATCATCTTCTTGATGTTCTCGCGAACCTTGTTCTCGTGCCCGGAGTACGTGTGGACGACGAACCAGCGCTTGGGCAGGCCTGAGTCGGCCTCGGCCGGCTCGGCTTCGGCAGCCGGCTTGGCCTTCGCCGCCGGCTTGGTCTTCGCAGCCGGCTTGGCCTTCGTGGCCGGCTTGGCCTTCGTGGCCGGCTTGGCCTTCGTGGCCGGCTTGGCCTTCGTGGCCGGCTTGGCCTTCGTGGCCGGCTTGGCCTTCGTGGCCGGCTTGGCCTTCGTGGCCGGCTCGGCCTTCGTGGCCGGCTCGGCGTCC
>JAOTVO010000426.1 GCA_029863355.1 Candidatus Krumholzibacteriia bacterium | reverse complement strand
AAACCCGATGAAGCCACCGGTCTGCTCGACGTGCTGATCTCGTCGTCGCGCGACCGCGCGCTCGTCGAACAGGCAATCGAGCTCAAGTCGGTGATCGAGCGCGGGATTCCACTGGATGGTTCGTGAAATCGCTCTGGCGGTTGGGACATGATCACTTGGGTGTCCCCTGCTCAGTCCTCCCGCGTTGGCCACGAGGATGCACGAGACCACCGAGTGCGCGTCCGTAAATCGAAAGGATGGCGTGTTGGGAAAGAAGTGGTGGGGGCTACTGGATTTGAACCAGTGACTCCTACCGTGTGAAGGTAGTACTCTCCCGCTGAGTTAAGCCCCCGACGTCGAACCTGGGCTCGATTATCGCAACGGCACGGTTGCGGCGCAAGTGGTTTCCCATCTCCGCGGCCAGCGCGCGCCGGCGCAATCCCTGCTCGATACTCCCGCGCGCTTTCTCGAAGGTCCCCTCTGTCTCTCCGTACTGCTCAAGGTAGCGGTCGCGATTGGCCTCGTAGTAGGCGCGCACGTCCGCTTCGTCGACGGTGATGTCCGCGGCGATGCGGTTCTCGATCAGCGAGCGCACCATGAGGTCACGGCGGACGGTGCGTTCGAAGTCCGCGCGCGTCAGGCCCAGCGACGCCAGATGCTGGTCGATCGTCTGCCGGCTACGCATCGCCTCGGCCATACGTTGGACGTACCACGCCACCGTGGAATCGGTGATGAAGACGCCTGCAGCCGCGGCCTCTTGCCCCAGGAGCATGCGGTCGATATAGCCGCTGAGCAGTTCGAGGTTGAAAATCCGGTCGTAGAGCGAATCAGCCGCCGTGGGCACGTAGGTGAGCATGAACACGCGCAGGTCGCGGGCAGTGATCTCCTTCTCGTTGACCACGGCGACCACTTCGCCGTTCACGAGCGAATCGGGAAACGCGCTCGTCGCGCCGCGCTCCTCGCCCCCGCACGCGGCGAGCCCCAGCGAGACGACCGCGGCCGCCAGACACATGCAAGCGCGACGCAACATCCCGTGACTCCGGCCGTTACCCTGAGAGAGCGAGTGCATACCCCGGCTAGCGATGGCGCCCGACCCCCACCCGCTCGCACGTGCGCGTGACCGGGCAGGTCGAGCAGTGCGGAGAAACGGGGGTGCAGATCTGCTGGCCGAAGCTCACCAGCAACTCGTTGTACCCGATCCAGTACTTGCGGGGGAGGATGCCCATCAGAGCGTTCTCCGTCGCCGCCGGCGTGTCCGTGGCCACCAAGCCGATGCGGTTCGAGACCCGGTGCACGTGTGTGTCCACGCAGATGGCGTCCTTTCCGTAGCCCAGCGATACCACCAGCGCCGCCGTCTTGCGGCCCACCCCTTTGAAGGCGAGGAGCCCGTCGATGGTGTCGGGCACGCGGCCGCCGTGCTCGTCGGCCACCTGGCGGGCGATGTCCTTGATCGTCCGCGCCTTGTTCCGGTAGAAGCCGGCCGGGTAGATGGCCCGCTCGATCGCGCGCACGGGCAGGCGCGCCACGCCTCGCGGCGTGGACCCCAGCCGGAAGAGCCGCTTCGACGCCTCCATGGTCACCTCGTCCTTGGTGCGCAGGCTGATCACCGTGCTGACGAGGATCTTGAAAGGGTCGCGCTTCTGTCGCGCGATACGCGACACCGACGGCATCGCCGCCACGCCCACGGCGTCGCTCATGGCCGCAATGACCCGCCCGGCGCTGCGGGCCGCCCCGCGTTTGCGCGCCGTGGCCCGCAGCGCCCGCAGCGGACCCCGTGTTGACACTCGCTTGATCACCATGGGAGAATCCCGTCTCGGCCGCCGGCACAAACCCCGGCGCCACCCGGCCATGACAAGAACGCCTCGAAAGCGCAAGGTAACGCAGAAACCGAAGCCCGCCCAGGCAAAAAGCGCTCCCGCCGCCTTCGTGGGCGCCCGCAAGCGCCTGGACCAGAAGAAGCTCGTGCGCCAGCGCAAGCTGCAGTGGGCCCACTTCTGGCTGCTCTGCCCCAAGTGCGGCGGCGACATGTTCGAGCAGGAGTCCCTCGGCATCCGCTACGAGGTCT
>JAOTVO010000091.1 GCA_029863355.1 Candidatus Krumholzibacteriia bacterium | reverse complement strand
CGCAGGCCACCCTCGAAGAGCAGATCGGCGATGATCTTGAGCTCGTGCAGGCACTCGAGGTAGGCCACCTCGGGCGCGTAACCGCGCCGGGTCAGCGCGTCGAACGAGGCTTTGACCAGCGCGGGCACGCCGCCGCAAAGCACGGCCTGTTCCCCGAAGAGATCCGTCACCGCCTCCTCGCGGAAGGAGGTGAGCAGCGCCCCGGCACGCAGACACCCGATGAGCGACGCGTAGGAGAGCGCCTTGTCCAGCGCATGCCCCGAGTGGTCGCTGGCCACGCCCACGAGGCACGGCAGCCCCTGCGACTCCATGAAAACACGGCGCAGGTAGTGCCCCTGGCCCTTGGGCGCGACGAGGATCACGTCGTGGTCCTCCGGCGGATGGATCACGCCGAAGGCGATCGTGAACCCGTGTGGGAAGATGATCGTCGCGCCCGGCCTGAGCGCCGGCGCGACCTCTTCTTCGAACACGCGGCCCTGTACTTCGTCGGGCAGCATCACCACCACGACGTCGGCGCGGGCGGTCGCCTCCGCGACGCCCATCGATTTGAAGCCGCCGCGCAGCGCCTCGTGCCACCCCGTCCCCCGCTGCGCGTCCCCACGATGGTGGTTACGCCGCTGTCCCGCAGGTTGAGCGCGTGCGCGTGCCCCTGGTTGCCGTAGCCAAGAATGGCGACGGTCGCATGCTTCAGGACGTTGGTCCTGAGATCCTGTTCTCGGTAGATCCTCATGGCGGTTACTCCGGAACGGCGGCGCCGGCGGGTATGGACGGCGCGCCTTTTACGCGGCGAGGGCGCCCCCCGCGGGCGCCGCGAACGATGGGGATACCTCGGAGCGAGTGTACATGAATCCGTCGCGCCGCGCCGCTCCTTTCTGCGCGCGGCGCGCCCCCGCGGCCCCATTGACAGCACCTCCGGCCCGGTGTAGATTCTAGGCGCCTTCCAGGGATGGCGGAGTAGCTCAGTTGGTTAGAGCAGCGGAATCATAATCCGCGTGTCCGGGGTTCGAGTCCCTGCTCCGCCACCACACTTCCCTCCGTGCTACACTCGGGGCATGACCGATGCGACGGTGCTCACGGCTATCGAGGACGCGGTGCGCGCGTCCGGCCTGGTGCCGGTGGGCGGCGGCGGGGTGGTCGCCGTCTCGGGCGGGGCCGACTCGACGGCCCTCCTGGGCGCGCTCCACGCCCTGGCCCCGGAGTGGCGTCTGCGCCTGACCGTGGCGCACTTCGACCACCGGCTGCGCGACGGGAGCGCCCGCGACGCCGAGCGCGTGGGCGAGCTCGCGCGCTCGCTGGGATTTCCCTTTCGGGCCGCCGCTGGTGACGTGCGCGCGCGCGCGCGCGCGCGCCGCGAGACGCTGGAGGTAGCTGGCCGTCACCTCCGCTACGCGTTCCTCGAGGAGGCGGCCGGCGGCGAGGGGGCGGACTTCATCGCTACGGGACACACGCGCGACGACCAAGTGGAGACGGTGCTCATGCGCATGCTGCGCGGCGCCGGCGTCCGCGGCCTGGCCGGCATTCCCGCACGGCGCGGGGCCATCGTGCGCCCATTGTTGGCAGTGACGCACGCGCAGACGCGCGCATACTGCGCGGCGCGCGCGCTCGCCTACGCCGACGACCCCTCGAACGTGGATCGCCGCTTCGCGCGCAACCGCATCCGCCACGACGTGCTGCCGGCGCTGCGCGCCGCGGCGCCGGGCGCGGAGGAGGCGCTCTTGCGCCTGCAGGAACAGGCGGCGCGCGCGCTCGACGTCCATCGCCGTACCATCGCCGCGTTCGTGCCGCGAGCGCTCGCGCGCGAGGGCGCCGAGGGATGGATTCTCGACGCGCGGGCGATTGCACCGCTCGACGACGTCGCGCGCTACGTGCTCTTCGCCGACCTCATCGCCGAGCGCGGTGGCGCGCACGCCTCCCGCGGCGTGCTCGAGCGCCTGATCGCGCTCAGCGCGCCGGGCGCGCGCTCGGGTCGCGTGGTCGGCGTGCCCAGCGGCTCTGTCCGCCGTGAACACGACACGCTCGTGTTTCGTCCCGCCGGCGCGGCGGCGTGGCCGGCGCAGGAGAGGCCGGCCGGCGCCGTCGCGCTGGCCGTGCCGGGCGTGACGCGGGCGCACGGGGCGCGCTTCACCGTCGAGGTGCTCGAGCGCGCCGCGCTGGCGGCGCTCGATTGGCGCTCGGGCGAAAGCGGTGGCGCCTTCCCGGGCGGCGTGGCATACTTCGCGGCGGAGCGGCTCGCGCCCCCGCTGCGCGTCCGCACCCGGATCAGAGGCGATCGCATGCGGTCCTTCGGCATGCGCGGTCACAAGAAGCTCAGCGACATCCTCGTCGACCGCAAGGTCCCGCTCCGGCGCCGCGAGGGCGCCCTCGTCGTCGAAGACGCCCGCGAGATCCTCTGGCTGGTCGGCGTCGCCACCAGCGAGTCCGGCCGCGTGGACGAAGGCTGCCGGCGCGTCCTGCGCGTGCGCGTCGAAGCGGCACAAGGCCCAGAATAGAACCCTGCGGAGGTGGTATGGAGCAGCAGACGCAAGTGGCGGCGCCGGGATCGGTGATCCTCACGCGGAGCGAGATCGCGGAGATCGTCGCCGAGCTGGGCCGGCGGATCTCGCTCGACTACGAGGGCCGGCTCCCGATCCTGGTCAATCTCCTCAAGGGCGGCGTCGTGTTCCTGGCCGACCTGATACGGCAGATCACGATCCCGCACCACATCGAGTTCATGGGCGTGTCCAGCTACGAGGAGGGGACGCGCTCGAGCGGGTCCGTCCGCATCCTGGAGGACCTCGGCTGCGACATCGAGGGCCGGGACGTTCTCATCGTGGAAGACGTCGTGGACACTGGCACGACTCTGGCTTATATTGTGAACGTGTTGAAGTTACGCAATCCCAAGAGCCTGGAGGTCTGCGCGCTCCTGCGCAAGGACCTGCCCGACCAGGCGGCGGTGCCGATCCGCTACGTGGGGAGCGTCATCCCGGACGTCTTCGTGGTGGGCTACGGACTCGACTACAATGAGAGCTACCGGCACCTGCCCCACGTCGCCGAGCTGACCTTCGCCGACGGCGGGTAGAGGCCGCAACTTCGCCTCCTGGCGGTATTTATGGCAGAGCGCGATCCCAACCGACGCAACCAGGAGCCCCGCAGCCCCATCCCGCGGCCCGGGCGGCCGCTGCGGGCGATGGTGTTCTGGGTCATCCTCGTCCTCGTCCTGCTCATCGCGTTCCAGATGTTCGAGATGGGCAAGACCCCCGAGTACCGCATCTCCTATTCGGAGTTCCTCACCCAGGTCGACCAGGGCAACATCAAGCGCATCACCTTCAAGGGCCTGGAAGTGCAAGGGGCTCTGGCCGACCCCACGCTCATCGCGCTCCCCGCGACGGGCGATCGCGCCGGCACGCGGGAGATCCGGGTGGAGGATTTCTCGCTGGTGCTGCCCGCGGAGGACAAGGACCTCCCACAGCGCATCCTGGAGAAGAACCAGAACGCGATCGTCGAGGGCCAGATCCCCGGCGGCAGCCTGTGGGTCAAGCTGCTCACCTCGGGCCTCCCGCTGCTGCTCATCGTCGGCTTGTGGCTGCTCATCATGCGCCAGATGCAGGCGGGCGGAAACCGCGCCTTCAGCTTCGGCAAGAGCCGCGCGCGCATGTTTGGCGGCGACAAGCCGCGCGTGAACTTCAACGACGTCGCCGGCTGCGACGAGGCCAAGGAGGAGCTGCAGGAGATCATCGAGTTCCTGCGCGATCCCAAGCGCTTCCAGCGCCTGGGCGGGCGCATTCCCAAGGGCGCGATCCTCCTGGGCCCGCCGGGAACGGGCAAGACGCTCCTGGCCCGCGCGGTGGCCGGTGAGGCCAACGTGCCCTTCTTCTCGATGAGCGGATCGGACTTCGTGGAGATGTTCGTGGGCGTGGGGGCCTCGCGCGTGCGCGACCTCTTCGAGCAGGGCAAGAAGCACGCGCCGTGCATCCTGTTCATCGACGAGATCGACGCCGTGGGCCGCCACCGCGGCGCTGGCCTGGGCGGCGGTCACGACGAGCGCGAGCAGACGCTCAACCAGCTGCTAGTCGAGATGGACGGCTTCGAATCCAACGACGGCGTGATCCTCATCGCCGCCACCAACCGGCCCGACGTCCTCGACCCCGCGCTGATGCGCCCCGGCCGCTTCGACCGCCGCATCGTCGTGGACCTCCCCGACGTCCGAGGCCGCGAGGGCGTCCTCAAGGTGCACACGCGCAAGATCCCCCTGGCCGACGACGTCGACCTCAGCGTGCTGGCGCGCGCCACGCCGGGCATGAGCGGCGCCGACCTGGCCAACCTCGTCAACGAGGCTGCGCTCCTGGCCGCGCGATTCGACCTCCAGAAGGTCACCATGGAGATCATGGAGGACGCCAAGGACAAGATCTTCCTCGGCCCGGAGCGCCGCAGCCGCGTGGTCAAGGAGGAGACCAAGCGGCTCACCGCCTACCACGAGGCGGGCCACGCCGTGGTGGGATCCGCGCTCGAGCATTCCGACCCCGTGCACAAGGTGACGATCATCCCACGCGGATTGGCCGGCGGGCTCACCTTCTTCCTCCCCGAGGACGACCGCACCGAGTACTCGCGCGACTGGTGCATCGACACCATCACGCAGGCGCTGGGCGGGCGCGTGGCCGAAGAGCTGGTGCTGCAGCGCATGGGCAGCGGGGCGCACGCCGACATCCAGATGGTGTCGAAGCTCGCGCGCAAAATGGTGACGCAGTGGGGCATGGGCAGCCTGGGGCCGATCGCCTTCGGCGAGCGCGAAGAGCACATCTTCCTCGGACGCGACATCGTGCAGCACATTGACTACAGTGAGAAGACGGCGCAGGAGATCGACGCCGAGGTGCGCCGCATCGTGGACGACTGCTACGATCGCGCCAAGAAGGTCCTCGAGCAGCGTATCGAGGTCCTGCACGCTGTGGCCAATTCACTGCTCGAGCGCGAGACGCTCGACGCCGACGAGATCAAGGTGCTGCTCGAAGGCGGCACGCTCAAACCGGTGCCCCCCGCGAGCGCCGGCGAAGCGCGCCCCGAGCGCAGCGCGGGAGAAGAGCAGGCCGAACGCAAGGCGGCGCGTCCCGACATCCCGGGAATTCCGCCGCTGCCCGACCCCGGAACCAGCGCCTGAGGCGGCGCGGCGCACTCCCATGAATCATCCCTCCCCGCAACCGGCCGGCGACGCGCCGGCGGGGCTGCGCTGCGGCAGGTGCTGGGTCGCCTTCCGGCGCGCGCCCCTGGTGATGGGCGTGCTCAACGTCACGCCCGACTCCTTCTCCGACGGCGGCCGGCACCTCGGCCGCGACGCCGCGGTGCGCCGCGCGCACGAGATGGCTGCCGAGGGGGCCGACCTGATCGACGTCGGCGGCGAGTCCACGCGGCCGGGCGCGCTCCCCGTGTCCGCGCAGGAGGAGATCGACCGCATCCTTCCCGTGATCGAGGCGCTCTGCACCGGCGACGCCGGGCGCGCGCCCATCGCCGTGCCGCTTTCCATCGATACGCGCAAGGCCGCGGTGGCCGAGGCGGCGCTGGCCGCGGGCTGTACCATGGTGAACGACGTCACCGCCGGCGCAGATCCGGACATGGTGGCGCTGCTCAGTCGGCACGAAGACGTGCCCGTCGTCCTCATGCACATGCGGGGCGAGCCGCGCACCATGCAGGTGACACCCTTCTATCAGGACGTCGTGGGCGAGGTAACGGCGTTCTTGCGCACGCGGGCCGGGGCGCTGCGCGAAGCCGGAATCGGGCGCGAGCGCATCGTCCTCGACCCCGGCATCGGCTTCGGCAAGCGGCTCGCCGACAACCTGGACCTCCTGAAAAACGTTGACGCGCTGCGCGTGCTGGGGTATCCGGTGCTGGTGGGGGCCTCGCGCAAGTCATTCCTCGGCAAGATCCTCGACGCCGACGCCGGCGAGCGCCTGGCCGGGAGCCTGGCCGCGGCGGCGTGGTGCCACCACGCGGGCGTCGATATCGTGCGCGCGCACGACGTGCGCGAGACTGTCTCCGCTCTGCGCGTGCTCGACGCCATCGCCGACCCCGACCCCTTCCGCGATGACCGGTAGCGCATGAACGAACTCTCTTTCGAACTCGTCGTAGACGTCGTCGACATCGCGATCGTCGCGTTCCTGCTCTATCGCGTCTTCTCGCTCATGCGCGGCACGCGCGCCGCGTCCATGTTCTTCGGGCTCATCGTGCTCTTCGTGCTCTCCGTGGTGGCGCAGTGGCTGAACCTCATCGCGCTGAACTGGATCGTGTCCAGCCTGCGCACCGTGTGGGTGATCGCGTTCGTCATCATCTTCCAGCCCGAGCTGCGCCGCGCCCTCGCCCTGCTGGGACAGAACCGCTTCATCGGCCGCTTCGTGCGCATGCCCGAGAGTGGCGTCATCCCCGAGGTGGTGCGCGCCGTGCAGCAGCTGGCCGACAAGCGCATCGGCGCCCTCATCGTGTTGGAGAAGGACATGGGTCTGCGCCAGTACGTCGACACCGGCACGCCCGTGGACGCCCGCGTGAGCGCCGAGCTGCTCGGCACCATCTTCACCCCGCCCAGCCCCCTACACGACGGCGCCGTGATCCTCCAGAACGACCGCGTCGTCGCCGCCGGCTGCATTCTCCCCCTCACCCAGGACCACCGCGTCTCCCAGGCCCTGGGCACGCGCCACCGCGCCGCGCTCGGCCTCTCCGAGGAGACCGACGCCATCGTGATCGTGGTCTCCGAGGAGACCGGCACCATCGGCTACGCCGAGGCCGGCAAGCTCCACCGCAAGCTCGACATCAACACCCTGCGCAGCGACCTGTTGAACGCCTTCGGCGCCGTGGCCGAGGAGAAGCACGCCTCTACCCAGGCGGCCGCCGGCTAGGCTGCGCCTCACGCGCGGTGAAGCGCTGCGGGTTTACGCTTCCGGCAGCAGCTTGACGATGACCGCCTGCTCGGGGTGGAACACCTCGGCGGCGACGCGCATGATGTCGTCCGGGGTCACGCGCTGGATGCGCTCGGGGATGCGGTCGACGGCCTCGTAGCCGAAGCCGAGGGCCTCGTAGGTACCGTAGGCGGAGGCTTGCGAGGAGTTGCGCTGGAGCTGCATCACCTGCGAGCCGATGAGCCACTCCTTGGCGCGCGCCAGCTCGGCGTCGGTCACGGGCGCGCGCGCCACCTTCTCGAGTTCGGCGAGGATCACGCGCACGGCCTCGTCGATCCCTTCCGCGCCGGGGTTGGCGTAGCCGAAAAAGAGCGAGCGCTCGAAGAGGGGCGTATACGCCGAGCCGGTCATGTACCCCAGCGAGCGCTTGTCGCGCAACTCGACGAAGAGGCGGCCGCCCAAGCCGGTGAGCACGCCGTTCAGCACCTGTAGCGCGACGGACTCGTCGCTCATCATGCGCGGCGCGGTGAAGCCGACGAACGTGATGGCCTGGCGCAGCTCCTTGCGCCGCACCACGTGCTCGCCGGGCGCTGCGGGCGCGCCGGGCGCCGGGAACTCGGGGGTGCGCACGGGCGCGCCGGGGAGGTCGCCGAGCAGCGTCTCGGCGATGTCGCGCGCCTGAGCCGTCTCGATGTCCCCCACCACGGCGACCACGGCGCTGGCCGGTACGAGCAGGCTCCTGTACCAGTTCACGCTATCCTCGCCGCTGAGCCCCGCCGCCTCCGCCGCCTCGCCGAAGAAGGGGTACGCGTAGGGATGCTCGCCGAAGACGCGCCGGTACATCTGGTCCATGGCCAGGTGGATGGGATTGTCGCGGCGGTGCGAGAGCTCCTCGAGCAGTTTCTGTTTTTCCTTGTCCACCTGCTCGGCGGCCAACGCCGGCTCGCGCAGCACCTCGCGGTAGATGGCGAGCGCCGGCGCGAGGTGCTCAGAGAGCACGCTCACGTAGAGACCGCCGCTGTCGAAGTTGGCGAAGCTGTCGATGGAGCCGCCGAGCCCTTCGATGCGCTCGGAGACCTGGTCAGCCGTCATGGTGCGCGTTCCCTTGACGAGCGCGCGATGCGCCAGCGTCGCGAGGCCCGACTTGCCCCGCGGCTCGAAGCGTCCGCCGCCCTGGAATGCGGTGAGCACCGACACCAGGGGCACGTGCGCGCGGCGCTTGACGAGCACGCGCACGCCGTTATCGAGCTCGAAGCGCTCGACCGCGCCGGCGCCCTCGGCGTGCGCGCGCGCGGCGGCCGGGGCCGCCGTGTCGGCCGGTGCGGCGACGCCGTTGGGGTCGGGCGAGCGCATGTCGGTGACACCGCCTTCGCTCGAGAGCACGCGCGTCATGGCCGCGCGGACCTCGCCGGGGTCGGGCGTGGCGCCGCCCTGTTCGGGCATGTAGGACACGAGCGAGACGTTGCCCGGGTGGAAGTAGCGCCGCGCCACCTTCATCACCCGTTCGGCCGTCACCGCCGCGATGGCTTCGCGGTGGTGGTCGGCGAGGCGGTAGTCGCCGAGGAGCTGGTAGTAGCCCATGTTCGAGGCCTGCCCCTCCACCGTCTCCATCTCGCGGTAGAGATGACGCTCGAGCTGGCGGCGCGCCTTCTCCAGCTCGGTCGCGTCCACGGGCTCGCGCTTGAAACGCTCCACTTCCTCGAAGATCGCGTCGCGCGCCGGCGCCCACTTCTCCGGCGGCATCGACGCCATCACCAGGAAGATGCCCGGCCAGCGTTCGGCGAGCATGTCCGCGCTCACTGACGTGACGAGCCGCTTCTCCTCGCGCACGCGGCGGTAGAGGCGCGAGCTGCGCCCCGCGGACAACAGCTCCGAGAGCATCTCCAGCGCGGGGTAGTCGTCGTGGAGGATGTTGGGCACGTGGAAGCCCGCGCCCAGGTAGCCGTGGTCCATCGTCCCCGTGTAGGCCTTGAAGCGGAAGTCCTCTTGCGGCGGCTCCACCGGCGGCTCTCCCGGCCCGACCGGGCGCGGCTCCCAGGCGCCGTAGGCGTCTTCGATGCGCGCCAGCGCCGCCTCCGGCTCCACGTCGCCCACCACCACCAGCGCCGCGTTCGCCGGCGTGTAGTAGCGCCGGTAGAAGTCCAGCAGCTGCTCGCGCGTGATCTTCTCGACCACCGGTTCGTAACCCGCGATGGGCCGCCGGTAGGTGTGGCGCGTGAAGGCCAGCTCCATCGTGCGGTAGAACGTGAACGACTCCGGCCGGTCGTCGTACATGCGCGCCTCGTCGATCACCACCGCGCGTTCCTTCTGGAATTCGCCCGCGTCGAACGTGGAGCGCATCATCGCA
>JAOTVO010000090.1 GCA_029863355.1 Candidatus Krumholzibacteriia bacterium | reverse complement strand
GCTTCGTCGCCCTCGCGGCCGGGGCCCTGGTCACCGTCGTCGTTCAGAGCAGCAGCGCCACCACGGTGATGCTCATCGGCTTCGTGCAGGCGGGGCTGATGCAGTTCACGCAGACGCTCGGCATCATCCTGGGCGCCGACATCGGCACCACGGTCACCGCGCAGCTCATCGCCTTCCGCTTCACCGACATCGCGCTGCTCGTACTGGCCGGGGGCGTGGCCACCATGCTGCTGGGCAGGCAATCGCGGGCGCGCGACGTGGGGGAGACGCTGGCTGGCTTCGGGATGCTCTTCCTGGGCATGCGCATCATGTCCGACGCCGTAGCGCCGCTCGAGGAGAGCGCAGCCATCGCGGGCGCGCTCACGCGGCTGGAACACCCGCTGGTGGGGATCCTGGTGGGCGCGGCGATCACGTCGGTGATCCAGAGCAGTGCGGCCTTCGCGGGCATCCTCATCGCCCTGGCCACGCGCGGCCTGCTCTCGCTCGAGGCGGGCATCCCGCTCCTCTTCGGCGCCAACATCGGCACCTGTGTCACGGCGGCGCTGGCCTCCATCGGCGCCAGCCGCGACGCGGTACGCGTGGCGGCGGCGCACATCGCGTTCAAGGTGTTCGGCGTGCTCCTCTTCGTGTGGTGGATCCCGCAGTTCGCCGAGCTGGTGCGCTGGCTCTCGCCCCACGCGGCGGAGGGGCTCTCGGGCGCGGCCGCGCGCGGGGCCGAGCTGCCGCGGCAGATCGCCAACGCCCACACGGCGTTCAACGTGGTGCTGGCGCTGGTGGCGCTACCCTTCACCGGCGTCGCAGCGGCGGTCATCCGGCGCCTGGTGCCCGACCGGCCCGCGGGCGAAGAGGGCCCGTTCCGGACGCGCTTCCTCGACGCGGCGCTCGTCGGCACGCCGGCGCTCGCGCTCAGCCTGGCCAAGGCGGAGGTGCTGCGCATGGGCGCGATCGTCACGAGAATGGTGGAACGCGTGATCGCGCCCTTCGCCGAGAACGACCGCTCCGTGCTGAGCGCGCTCGACCGCGACGAGGACGAGATCGACTTCCTCGACGCCAAGATCGGCAACTACCTCACGCAGATCAGCCAGCAGGAGCTGGACGAGGCGCGCACGGCGGAGGTCTTTCAGATGATGTACACGGCCACCGAGCTCGAGCAGATCGCCGACATCGTCTCCAAGACGCTGCGCCCCCGCGCGGACGAATGGCTGGGGCTGGGCGAGCGCTTCTCGCCCGAGGGCCGGGCCGAGATCGTCGAGTTCCACCACAAGGCCGTCAAGCAGATCGCGCGGGCGATGGAGGCGTTCGACGAGGTCAACTTGGAGAAGGCGAAGCGGTTGCGGAAGAAGTTCCGCAAGTACCGCGAGATGGAGATGGATTTCATGCGCGAGCACTACGAGCGCCTGCGCGCCGACGTGACGGAGACGGTTCGCACGACGGAGATCCACAAGGACTTGATGGAGCAGTTCACCCGCATCGCCGCGCACGCCACCAACATCGGCCGCGTGATGATCGAGTGGGCGGCGCCGCCGGAGCCGCCGCGCGCCCGTCTCAGTCCCCCGTCCGCACTACCACCGCCACCCCGTAGCTGAAGACGTCGGTGTCTTTCTCGTCCAAGGAAACCGAGTAGCTGATCTCCGGCAGGATCGCCCAGCGGTCGAAGTTGGTGCTCAAGCCGACGCCGAGCCCCAAGTTGAGCCACATCCAGACGTTGCTGCTGAAAGGGAGAATGAGTCTCTGCGCTGCGTTGATCTCGAGGATCGGATTCACGGGGAACGTCTCCAGGAGCCCCGGGTGAATCTGGAGCGTTTCGGTCCATTCGATATCCTCACCGAGATACCAGCCGATGGGAACGAGGAGGGCCAGCCGATCCTCGATCAGCCCGAACTTGGGTCCGAGGGAAATGAACTGGTAACCTTCGTCCTCGTCCCTGAAGTCGAGACGCTCGAAGCGCAGCTGAATTTCGCTTCGATCGCTGCCTCCCACGCCGATCAACGCACCGAACTCGTCGGCGGTCGCGTCACCCTCCTGGCGGTGGGCATCGATACCGGACCAGAATCCTGTCACGCGGACGTTTCCCTTGCCCACCGTGCGCGCGTCCTGCACGTTGCCTGCCGGCGGCAAGAAGCACCCGCCGAGGATCAACGCCGCTACGCCGACGCATGCGAAGCGGGACATCACAGGCCCTTGTGCGTCCCGTCGCAGAAGGGCGCGTTGTCGGTCTGCTTGCAGCGGCAGAGCGCATAGCGCCGCTTCTCCGTGATTTCCACGCGCACCGGCTCGAACTCGGTCCCCTTGTGGGAGCCGTCGCAGTAGGGCTGGTTCTGGGAGCGCCCGCAGCGGCACCACCAGTACTCGCCGGGCTCGAGCTCGAGCACGGCCGGGGTCTTTTCGGCGATTCTGCCTTTGCTCATCTTTGACCTCCTGGGTACCTGTGTGCGGCGCCGTGCAGGCCCTTCTCCGCGTCAGGTCCTCGCTCGCGGATGGAAAAACGGTTCGCTCGCTGCGGATGCCGCGTCGAAGGGTATGCACGACGCCGCAGGCAGGTACGAGGGTGGAGAAGGGCCTGAACGACGCCGCACGTCACCAAGCAACCACTGGATTATAGGGTACACAGCGGCCCCGGAGCGCGCAAGCGGGCGCTGCGCGTACCGGCCCTTCACGCCGGCGGTGAGGAGTGGTATCTTGAGGGCGTGCGGGCGAGGACCGCGATTGTGATGCTGGCCGTCTGGGCGGCGGCGCCGCCGGCGGCGGGCGGTCCCCCGGCGCGCGGCGGTGAAGAGGGCGCCGACACACGCCTTCCCGCCGAGACGCCGGTCTTTGCCTTCGAGCTGGGCGCTCGCACCTACGCCGCGCCCCACGCCGCCATCGCCGGCGGCGCCGTGTTCGACGTGGGCGGCGGCGAGATCTTCCTCTTTCGGCCCCGCGACGGGGCGCGTACGGAACCGACGAGCGCGTACTTCGCGTCCACCATCGTAGCGGGACACGCGCCGCGCTTCGAGCGGCGGGCCGATCGATGGCTCGACGCGGAAACGGGCGCGGTGTTCGTCGAGGGCGAGGGTTTCCGGACGCCCCCGGAAGGGGTGCGCGTCCCGCCCCTGGAACGGCCGCTGCGGCTGGCGGGAATCGACACCGCGTGGCACGTCTGGTCCGGCTCCCACGCCGGCGTCGTGCTGCTCGTCGCACCCGCCGGCGATGACGACGGGTAATCAAGGAGGCGTTTTACTTGCAGTTCGATCCGAAACGATACCGGCGCACGCTGGCCGCGCCCTCGCGGGGCGACCTGGGCTACTACAGCCTCACCGAGCTGGGCGAGGTGGCGCGCCTGCCCTATTCGATCCGCGTGCTCCTGGAGAGCGCGCTGCGCAACAACGACGGCTTCAAGGTCACCGACGCCGACGTGGACCGGCTCCTATCCTGGAGTCCGAAGACCGCGGGCGAGACGGAGATCGTCTTCAAGCCCGCGCGCGTGATCCTGCAGGATTTCACCGGCGTGCCCGCCGTGGTCGACCTGGCCGCCATGCGCGCCGCCATGCACCGCATGGGCAAGGACCACGGCAAGATCAATCCCCTGGTGCCCTGCGATCTGGTGATCGACCACTCCGTGCAAGTCGACGCCTTCGGCACCAAGGACGCGCTGCGCATCAACGTCGAGCGCGAGTTCGAGCGCAACCGCGAGCGCTACGAGTTCCTCAAATGGGGCAAGGGTGCCTTCGACAACTTCACCGTGGTGCCGCCGGCCACCGGCATCGTGCACCAGGTGAACCTCGAGTACCTCGCGCGCGGCGTGTTCGTCACCGAGGAACCCGGCGGCGCAGTGGTCTACCCCGACAGCCTGGTCGGCACCGACAGCCATACCACCATGATCAACGGGCTCGGTATCGTGGGCTGGGGCGTGGGTGGCATCGAGGCCGAGGCGGTGATGCTGGGCGAGCCCATCAACATGGTGATGCCCCACGTGGTGGGCTTCCGCCTGACGGGGAAGCTGCGCGAGGGCGTCACCGCGACCGACCTCGTGCTGACGGTGACGCAGCTCCTGCGCAACAAGGGCGTGGTGGGGAAGTTCGTCGAGTACTTCGGCGACGGGCTCTCGTCGATGTCGCTGCCCGACCGCGCGACCATCGCCAACATGGCGCCCGAGTACGGCGCCACCATGGGCTACTCGCCCGTGGACGAGGAGACGCTCCGCTACTACCGGCTCACCGGCCGCGACGAGGCGCAGGTGGCGCGCATCGAAGCGTACATGCGCGCGCAGGGCATGTTCTTCACGCCCGAGTCGCCCGAGCCCGTCTACAGCGACACAGTCGAGCTGGACCTGGGCCGCGTCGAGCCCAGCCTGGCCGGACCGCGCCGCCCGCAGGACCGCATCGCCGTGGGCGGCATGAAGCGCGCCTTCACCTCCGCGCTCACCCGCCCCGTGGCCGAGGGCGGCTTCGGCGTCAAGGCCGCGGCGGCGGAGACATCGGTGGCGGTGGCGGGGGCCGAGCCCTTCGAGCTCGGGCACGGATCCACGGTGATCGCGGCCATCACGAGCTGCACCAACACGTCGAACCCGTCGGTGATGATCGCCGCGGGGCTTTTCGCGCAGAAGGCCCTGGCCAAGGGTCTGCGCGTCCAGCCCTACGTGAAGACGTCGCTTGCGCCGGGCTCGCCGGTGGTGACGGAGTACCTCGAAGAGTCGGGCCTGCAGAAGTCGCTCGACGCCATGGGCTTCCAGACGGTGGGCTACGGCTGCACCACGTGCATCGGCAACAGCGGACCGCTGCCCGAGCGCGTGGCGAGTGCGCTCGAGGGGAGCGACCTCGTGGTGGCGAGCGTGCTCTCGGGCAACCGCAACTTCGAGGGCCGCGTGCATCCGCAGACGCGCGCCAACTATCTGGCCAGCCCGCCGCTCGTGGTGGCGTACGCGATCGCGGGCCGCGTGGACGTCGACCTCGACAAAGAATCGCTGGGCAAAGGGACGGACGGAGCGGACGTGTTCCTGCGCGACATCTGGCCCAGCAACGCCGAGGTCGCCGAAGTGGTGGCGCGCGTGGTCAAGCGCGCGTCGTTCCAGAAGCGCTACCAGGACGTGTTCAAGGGCAACGAGCGCTGGAACGAGATCGGCACCGGCGGCGCCGACCTCTACGCGTGGAGCGAACAGAGCACGTACATCCAGGAGCCGCCGTTTTTCGCCGACATCGGCGAGCCCGCTCCCATCGCACCCATCATCGGCGCGCAGGTGCTGTGCCTGCTGGGCGACTCCGTGACCACCGACCACATCTCACCGGCCGGCTCCATCGCGCAGAAGAGTCCGGCGGGCAAGTACCTGGTCGAGCGGGGCGTCTCCCCGCGGGATTTCAACAGCTACGGCTCGCGCCGCGGCAACCACGAGGTGATGGTGCGCGGCACCTTCGCCAACATCCGCCTGCGCAACCGCCTCGTGCCCGGCTCCGAGGGCACGTGGACGCGCCACTTCCCCAGCGGCGAGGAGATGACCATCTACGAAGCCGCGGAGCGCTACGCGCAGGAGGGTGTCCCGCTCCTCGTCATCGCCGGCAAGGAGTACGGCACCGGCTCCAGCCGCGACTGGGCGGCCAAGGGCCCGCGGCTCCTGGGCGTACGCGCCGTGATCGCGGAGAGCTACGAGCGCATCCACCGCAGCAACCTCGTGGGCATGGGAATCCTGCCCCTGCAGTTCATGGAGGGGAAGACCGCGGAAGGGCTGGGGCTCGACGGGAGCGAGACCTACGAGATCGGCGGTCTCGACGACGGCCTGGCGCCCGGGGGCGTCGTCACCGTGACCGCCCTCAAGGCCGACGGCGCGCGCAAGACCTTCGACGCGCGCGTGCGCATCGACACCCCGGTGGAGGTCGCCTACTACCGCAACGGCGGCATCCTGCAGACGGTGCTGCGCCGGCTGGCGAGCGAGTGAGCGGCGAGGGAAACGTCAGCGCTTCAGCGCGTCCGTGACCACACGCACGACCCACTGGGCTTGGTCGAACGCCCGTTTGGCGTCTGACTCCCGGTAGAACTCGGATGGGGTCAGGTCTTCGCTCCCGTAGAAGGCGAGCTCGCGGTCGCGGCGCAGTTGTCGCGATACCTCGGCGAGTCGGGGAATGTGAGGACGCAGCGACGCCGGCATGCGATCGCGCTTGGCCTCGATGATCCGGCCCACGTCGTGAAGGCGCGGGACTTCGATTCTGGCACTCCGTGCGAGCGCTTTCAGGGCGAGCTCGACGACCTCTTGCGACTCGCGGACCACATCGGCCCAGCTCGATCGCTCGTAGAGCGTCTGGACCGCGGCCAGGCGGTGCGCGCATCTCTGCAGGTAGTCGCGCATCAGCGCGTCGCTCTTCACGGCTTCTCCTCGACGTGCTTGACCCAGTACGGGTGACCGTCGAGCGTTTCTCGCACGACCAGGCCGGCCGCGATGGTCTCCCGCACCGCGCGCAGAAACGCGGAGACCGGTCGTCCCTCGCGCTCCCACACGACGATCCCGTCGATCGCCACCTCGTACCACAGTCCGCCGGCCTCGAACGGGTCTGGCGGAAGCGCGACGAAATGCGGCGAAACGCGACGACGCTCCATCTCGACGTCCTCGACCGACTGCGCCCAGGTGTCGTAGAGGGAACGGTTGATGGATGCCGTGGGGGAGAGAACCAGTAGCGCGTCCAGATCAGACGACGGTCCCGCCTCCCCTCGGGCGGCCGAGCCGAAGACGAGGACCCCGAAGAGCTGCCTGCCCCACGTTGCCTTGATCTTTGCCAGGGCCTCGTCGGGGAGCCACGCGTTGTCGGGACCGCCCGGCACGCGCTCCGCTTCGGCGGGCGCGCCGGCGCGCGAGAGGCCGAGCTGCAAGAGCGAACTACAGAGCCGGTTGAGCGAAGTCCCCCGACGGTAGGCCATGTCGCGAAGCGTCCGGTGCAGCGCCGGTGGGATTCGCAGAAGGAACCTGCCCGAGCAAGCGGTCATGAAGGAATAGTATCATAGTATCATCACTTCGTCAAGCCACCATTAAATCGCATGTCGATATGCGCTTACACCCGGAGCGGGCATGAAAGCACTTAACCCATTGTAAGTAAGATAGATATATGTTGTTTGCTGACAGGCGGTTCGCTCGCGTCGGGGTGGCGCCGCGCGTGCGGCGAGCGTGGCGGGCGCCGGCCGATGCCGGCGCCCTTGGGCGGGTAATCGCCTACGACGCCGGCTTGGCGCGCCAGCCGCGCCACACGGGGAAGCCCTCTTCGTCGCGCAGCGTGAGCACCGCGTCACCCTTGCGGATGGTGCGGGCGATGATGGTGGGCTCGCCCTCGTGCACGGTGCGCGCGCCCATCACCACGATCTGGTCTTTCTTCGCCAGCTTTTCTTCCTGATTGTTGATGAACCAGGCCGGGCCGAGGTCGACGACGATGGTCTCTTTGTCGGTCTTGAGCATCACGTGGATGCCGACCTGGTCGGCCTGCTCGCACTTGGCCTCGATCACCTTGACCACCTCGCCGCTCAGCTCGACGACGGTTCCGGCCTTGTAGATGGCCTTCTCGTTCTTGCAGCATCCTTTGCCGTGGGTCTTGGTGTCCTTGGCCAGTACCAAGGTCGCGGCGGCCACGGCGAAGGCGGCGGTCAGGGACAGGATACGGCTCGTGCGCATGGTCATGGGTTCCTCCTGTGTCTTGGCGATTCGTTCTTGATTACACGTACACTTCGTACTTGGGCTCCCACATCCGCGAGCGGACGTACGCGGCGATGTCCTTGGGCTCGGGGATCGTGGCGAGTTTGCGCTCGAAGGCAATCCGGGCCACGGCCTCGGCGATCCCGGCCGATACCTGCCGCACCTTGTGGAGCGGCGGGTAGATGAGGCCGCTGTCGAGGTCGGACTGCGACACCGTAAGCGCCAGCGCATCGGCGCCGGCGGCGAACATCTCGTCGGTCACGCGCGTCGCCCCGCTGGCGATCACGCCCAGGGCCACGCCGGGGAAGATGTAGGCGTTGTTGCCCTGTCCGGGCACGTGACGCTTGCCCCCCACGACGACGGGGTCGAAGGGACTCCCGCTGGCGAAGATCGCGCGGCCGCCAGTCCATTCGTACGCCTGCTGGGCGGTGCACTCCGCCTTCGACGTGGGGTTGGAGAGGGCGAACACGATGGGCCGCTCGTTGATCTTGGCCATGGCCTCGACCACGGGTTGCGTGAAGGTCTGCGGCTGCCCCGATACGCCTACGAGCACGCTCGGCTTGAGATCCTCGACGGCCGAGGCCAGGTCGGGCAGCGGCGCGCAGTCGTGCGCGTAAGCCTTCTTGTGCTCCTGCAGCCCGGCGCGGCTCTTGACCACGAGGCCCTTGGAATCGACGAACCAGCAGCGCGCCCGCGCCTCGGCCTCTTGCAAACCCCCCTTGACCATGGTGGACACGATCAGGTCCGCGATGCCCACGCCCGCCTCGCCGGCGCCGAGGAAGAGGAGCTTCTGCTCGACCAGCTTGCCGCCGGTGATGCGCAGCGCGGAGAGCAGGCCGGCCAGGATGACCGCAGCCGTGCCCTGGATGTCGTCGTTGAAGGTGCAGGCGCGGTCGCGGTAGCGGTGCAGCAGCCGGAAGGCGTTGGTGTTGCCGAAGTCCTCGAACTGGATGAGCGCGTTGGGGAAGACCTCGTGCGCGGCGCGCACGAACGCCTCGATGAAGGAGTCGTATTCCTCTCCACGCACGCGGCTCCGTTTGGTCCCGAAGTAGAGGTGGTCCTTGAGGAGCGCCTCGTTGTTGGTCCCCACGTCGAGGGTGATGGGCAGGCAGTACGAGGGGTGCACGCCCGCGCACGCGGTATAGAGCGCCAGCTTGCCGACGGGAATGCCCATGCCCGAGACGCCGAGGTCACCCAGGCCCAGGATGCGCTCGCCGTCGGTCACCACGATGGCGCGCACGTCGCGATTCGGCCAGTTGCGCATGATGCGCGCCATCTCCCCTTGGTCGTCGAGCGAGAGCCACAGCCCGCGCGCGCGCCGGTAGATGTGGCCGTAGAGCTGGCAAGCCTGCCCCACCGTCGGCGTGTACACGATGGGCATCATCTCTTCCAGGTGGTCGATGACCACGCGGTAGAAGAGCGTCTCGTTGCGATCGTGCAGCGCGGTGAGGTGGATGAACCGCTCCAGGTCCGTCGGCTTCTGCCGGTAGTTCTCCATGACGCGCGCCGCCTGCTCCTCGATGGTGGCGACGTGCGGCGGCAGCAAGCCACGCAGACCGAAGG
>JAOTVO010000089.1 GCA_029863355.1 Candidatus Krumholzibacteriia bacterium | reverse complement strand
TCGTCGTCGGGCTCCTCGCGGCCTGGGCGGCCTATTGGTAGGCTTGTGGCCGCGAGATTGTCCCTGGACAGATCGTACCTCCACGTCCCCAGCGGTCGACATGATCCTGGTGTCTTCAGTAGGCGTACTTGAGCGCGTGTCTGCGGTTGACCGCCAGGACCACCGTCTCGATGCGCCGCTCGTAGTAGAGCTGCCAGCGCCGAGGCAGGGCAATGCGCGTGGCGAAGAGCCGATGGGCCAGGACGTCGCGCACGCGCCAGAGCCGCTTGGTCACCCCCATCCGCATCGCACTACTGACCGGCGGCCCCTTCTCCCAGCGCCGCTTGATGCAGTTGCGCCAGAGCTGGAAGATGGCTAGCTTCTCCGCCGAGGCCTGCCGGCGCTTGGCCCAGGCGATGGTCTCGCGCCGGTGGGCGGCGGTGCTGTGGCGCACGAACCCGTCCAGGAGGTTCACTTCGAAGAGCGGATTGCCCCGGTCGCGGCGCGCGCGAGAGGAGGTGACCCGGTGGGTGGTGGGGCAAGGCAAGGCGCGGACCGCCGGGGGATAGGCGCGGTGGTCGTCGCTGCGCACGCTCAGGTGTGTACATCGTAGGCAGACCCGCTCGAGCAGCTCCGCCACGTCGTTGCGCACCGCCCGGGGGTCGGGGCGGCCGAGCTGGCGTTCGAGTGCCTCGCGCCGGCGCTTCTGGGGCTCGGTCATTCGCCCTTTGCGCCGCAAGGGGCTATCGGTGTGGTAGAGGAAGTAGCCGCTCTCCACGTCCACAGCCACGTGGTGGTGGAAGGGAAAGTACTGGCTCCACTCGAAGCTCTCGAAGCCGTCGATGGCGATCTCGCGAGGCGCAACACGCTCGGACAGCTGCGTTTGCAGCAGCATGCAGTGCCGGGCCAGGCGGGAGAGGTGGTGGGCGATCGTGCTGGGCGCCGCCCCCAGCGCCCGGGCCATCTGCCGGTTGGCCATGGCCCCGACCACCAGGGGCAGCACCTGGGCCGTCAGCTCGGGGCGCTTCTGCCAGTAGCTGGTCGAGAAGGTCTGGGTGCTGAAGGTGCGCGCACAGCACAGACAGACAAACCGCTGTATACGGTGTGGACAGGTGAGGCGAGTGAAGAAGCCCTTGCGCTTGTAACGCCAGCTGGTGTCGATCGTGTTGTGATACTTGCAGTTGGGGTTGGGACAGTGGGGAGGACGCCATCCCGGGCGTCGGGTGTCCATGTCCCGGCCATCGCACCCCCCGTGCCAAGGACATTCTCACGGCCACAACCAAAACTCCTTGACACGTTCGCGCGCGCTCTCCTTAACTGGGAACACAGGGATGCGCGCATAATCATATGCAACGAAAAGATATACAATGGTCCGCTGGATAGTGAGCATAGGCCGTCCGGGCCACGTCTCGCGCAACCATGGAGTTGGCCGGGCCAGACCGCACCGAGGGCTGGCCCTTTTTCGTTGCCCGGCCCAGTGCCGGCGGGAGGTGACGACATGCGTACGATCGCGGTGATCAACCAGAAGGGGGGATGCGGAAAGACGACCATCGCCATCAACCTGGCGGGTGCGCTGACGGAACTCGAGCGGCGGGTGCTGCTGATCGACATGGATCCGCAGGGGCACGCGTCGATCGGGCTCGGAGTGGATTGCGAGGAGCAGCAGGTCACGACCTACGAGCTGCTTCTCGATCCGGCCGTCACCATGTCCGACGCCATCCTGCGCCTCGGAGAACGCCTGTGCATCGTGCCCGCCAGCACCGTGCTGAGCGGGATCGAGCAAGAGCTGGCCGACCAGGATGGGCGCGAGGAGCGTCTGTCCGCCAAGCTGGGTCAGCTGCCGGACGACGCCTTCGACGCAGTGATCGTCGACTGCCCGCCCAGCGTGGGGCTTTTGACCTTCAACGCGCTGATCGCAGTCGAAGAGGCGCTGATCCCCATCGACGCCAGCTTCTTCGCCATGCACGGTCTGGCCAAGCTGCGCGAGACGCTCCAGGTCCTGGAGGAGGAGCTCAACCACCAGCTGCGCGTGCACGTCGTGTGCAACAACCTGGACACGCGCACGCACTTCTCGAAGGACATGCTCGGCGAGGTGGAGAAGTTCCACGGCGGCGTGCTCTTCGATACGTTCATCGGCAACTCGGTTCGGCTCAAGGAGGCGGCGGCCAAGGGGCTGACGATCTTCGAGCTCGAGAAGGGCTCGAAGCCGGCCTCCCAGTTCCAATCGCTCGCGCGCGAGATCCTCGAGAAAGAGCCACGCATCCGCACCGACGATCTGCCGGGGTGGATGGAACGCCTGCACGGGCCCCGTCGCGTCCCCGAGGGCGTGCTGTTCAGCCTCGACGCGCCCGACGCGAACGAAGTGCGCGTGACCGGCGAGTTCAACAATTGGTCCCGCGGCGGCACGCCCATGAAGCGCGACGCCGCCGACGGCCTGTGGAAGGCCGTGCTCGACGTTCCCGCCGGCGAGTACGAATACCGCTTCATCGTCGATGGCGTGTGGGTGCGCGATCCCAACAACAAGGACTACATCCGCAACGAGTTCGGACAAGAGAACTCACTGCTGATCGTGTAGCCGCATCATGGAGAGACATCGTCCGAGGCACATCCGGGACATCGCACACCTTTACGTGTCGCGCATGCGCAAGCCGGAGCACGGGAGGCGCCTGCGGCTGATCGTCGCCGGCACCGACCGCTCGTGCTTTCCCGGCTTCCACGCCGCCAACCTGGCCGTGGCGCTGGCCGCTTCCGGTTGCGCGGTGCGCCTGGTGGAGACGAGCGGGCTGCAGCCCAACGCCGCGTTCTTTCTCGCGCTGCCTCCTGACGTCTATCTGGATGGACCGACGCTGGACACCGGCGGCGCGAGCGCCTCGGCGCTCTCCGGCGTCGACATCGCTTTCGCGCTGGGGGGATCACCGGCGGAGGCGAGCGGGGCCCGCGCGGCCGTGGACGTGGTACACGCCCCCCCGGCCGAGTTCGAGCCGGCCTGGCGCGAGACGGCCGCCTCGGCGGTAGAGGGTTTCGGGGGCCAGCTGGCCGCCGTCGTCCTCGCCGGTGCGGGAGGCGCGGGGAAGCGCCTGCTCGCGCGATGGGCCCACCCCGGCCGGGGCTACGTCCTGCACGTGGCGGGCCCGCGCGCAGCCGGCGGTCCGGGCGACGCCCACGACCTCGGCGTGGTGGATCGCTGGCACGCAGCGCTCACCGACCCCGTGCCGCCCCACGTGCGCGACCCGGAGTCGCTCCTGGCCCGTGCGTACCGCTCGGTCGCCGAATTCATCCTCGCCGAGGCCCGTTTCGACGGCGTCAAGCCCGAAGAGAGCCGCGACCGGCCGCGCGCCGGCGCCTACCGGGAAGTGGCCCGACGTGGCGCGTCAGCCGCATTCACACGGCCTAGATGAGGTCATCGCGGATCGCGTCGTGCGCGGGCTCTACCACCGCCTGCTCGCGTTCGTGTCCGCCCTGCACGACGACGTGCGCGTGGAAGAGAGCGATGTGGACGTGCGCGTAGCGTTCGGCGAGCACGCCCTCTGCCGGGTGGTGCCCTACCGCGAGCTCGTCCACGTGCAGATCGGGACCGAAGGCACTTGGGAGACGCGCCTGCGCGACGAGCAAGGCTTCCGGGTGCTGGCGGACCGGGTGCTGCGCGAGTTCGTCGCGACGGCGGCCCGGCGCGCCGGCACGGACCCTCCCCGCCGCTTGCCTTAACCCCGGATCCCCTATATATTTCGAGTGTCCGCGCCGGCCTAGCCCCACCCCCGCCAGCGGTGTCGTCATGCGAAACCGACGCTATCTCACAGCACTCGCGCTGATTGCCGCGGTGGCGGCGAGCACGTTCTGCGGCCGCGAGGACCCCACCCGGCTGGGGCGTCCTCCTGTCGTGCAGGGATTCTCCCCCCGCAGCCAGCTCTTCGACGCGGCGTTGGGGGACACCCTCCTGTTCAACATTCGCGCGATGGATCCGGACCGGTCCTCGCTGGCGCGGCGCTACCTCCTGGGCGATTCGGTGGTCTCCACGGCTCAGACGTGGCGTTACGTGGTCCACGATACGGGAACGGTGTTGGTGGTGGGGGTGGTATCCGACGATTACTACGAGTCTCGCATCACCTGGCACGTCACGCGCTTCAAGCCGATCAACGGCCCTCCCATCATCCAGGGATTCGCCCCCGTCGAGCCACAGCCAACCATGATCGTCGGCACCGATCTGCAGTTCGCCGTCACCGCGTTCGACCCGGAAGGCGACGAGCTCTCCTACCGCTTCACCGTCGACGGACAGGTCGTCTCCGTGGAGGACGATTTCATCTACCACGCCGTCGACATCGGCCCGCGCGCGGTGTCCGCCCAGGTCTCGGACGGCGAGAACGTCGTCGGTCACGACTGGCTGCTGCACGTGACGGGGATTCCGGACACGATCGCCCCGGCGCAAGTGCCGATCACGCTCGTGGAGACCGGCGCCGAACCCGGAGAAGTGGACATCCGGTGGACCGCGGTGGGCAAGGACGGGATGAATGGCGTGGCCTCCGACTACCTCGTGCGCACGTCGCCGTCTCCAATTCTCACCAAGGAGGATTGGGACCGCGCGACGGTCCGCCCCGGCGTCCCTCCGCCGGCGCCCGCGGGGTCGGAGATGGCCATGACGATCGTCGGCATCACGCCGGCTCGGTTCACGCACCTCGCCGTGCGCGCCGAGGACGACTTCGGCAACCTGTCGCCCATCGGCGTATCTCCGGGCGTCTACAGCCGGGGGATGGGCATAAGCGGCTCGGTCCGGGACGCCATTTCGGACGCGCCCATCGAGGGAGCGGTGCTCCGCCTGGCGAGTTTTCTCGACGTCTCGGACGCCGCCGGGGCGTGGAGCATGAGCGATCTACCGCCGATCGACGGCGGTCTTTCCGTGACCGACGACGACACGCCCGGCGTGATCGGCACGTACTACGACTACTCGATGTCGTACACGGTGGTGCACGAGGATGAGCTGGACATGTACCTGTTGCCCGACTGGCCGCTGGAGACGGTCTACTACAACAGCTTCCGGCTCTTCTTCCGCGCGATGACGGACGGAAACACCCCCGCCGCGGCCCAGCAGCGCAGGTGGGAGCTACCCATCGCGCTGCACGCGCCGAGCTTCATCGTCCAGGGGCTCGACTACGCGGATGTCATACGCGAGGTGGCGGCCGAGGTGGACACGATCATCGGCCAGCCGGTGTTCATGCTCGTCGACGAGCCGCCCGCGCTCGGGGTGACCGTGACGTATTCGCCGACGGTCTTCTACGACAACTACCGCACCGTGGAGTCGACGCCCGATTGGTACCCCGTCCGCGGTGCGATCGCGCTGCGCACGGTGTACACGCCGGCTGACTTGGAGCTCCTGCGCCGGGTGGTGCGGCACGAACTGGGTCACGCACTGGGGCTGAACCACAGCATGGACACCGGTCACGCGATGGTGGGCGGCACGTCGCCGCAGGTGAGCGAGTTCTCGGCCGATGAGCGGGCCGTGATCCGCGCGCGCTACAATATCCCGCGCGGAAGAGACATGACCGGCTTCGCGGCGGAATGATGGGGCTTCAGGGGGACGTAGCGTGCGTTGGTTCACCGTGCCGGTTGTCGGCGTGGCCCTTATGGGGCTGGCCTGCGACGAAGACGCGACCCGGCCGCCGAGCGAAGTCCAGACCCGCAACGCGCCGCCCGCGATCGTTTCCTATCTTCCCGCGGACACCCTGGTGGAAGGGTTTGTCGGTGTGCCCCTAGATTTCTCGTTGCAGGCCGCGGATCCCGACGGCGATGATTTGCACTTCCGCTTCTTCCTAGACGATTCCCTGGTCTCGAACGAGTCCGAGTGGCGCTACGTGGTGGCCGACGTGGGGCCCTGTCGCGTGCGAGGCGAGGTGAGCGACGGGGAGCACGAGCTGGCGCTGACCTGGCGGATGACGCGCTACGTGGCGGAAGGAGACCCGATCGAAATCGTCTCGTTCACCTCCACCGCGGCCCCGGACGTGTCGATCGTGCGCTGGATCGCCGGTCGGGACTCGCGGGGCAATCCGTTGCAGACATACTGGGTCCGCACGGCGCTCGGGCCCATCGCGACGGAGTACGCCTGGACCCTGGGCCGAACCTACGAACCCGTGACCGGCGCGCCCGCGCCGGGCGACACCGTGACCATGCTGCTCCACGATCTGGCCCCCCTGAAAACGCACTACATCGCCGTGCGCGGCGTGGACAGCCGCTTCGAGTACACCCGCCTCGGCGCCTCACCGTCGCTGCTGACGGCCGGCATGTCGCTCACGGGCGTGGTCATCGCGCTGCCGGACGGGACGACGGCCCCGGGCGTGACCGTCCGGCTCTCCGCGCACGAGACCGTAGCCGGGGTCGACGGCCGCTTCGCGCTCCGGGATCTTCCGTCGATCACCGCCTCGCTCATCGCGAGCGACGATGGCGTGGCGCCGGGCGTGGGCGCGTACTACGACTACGCGGTGCTCTACACGACGGTGTGGATCGACAGCGTCGAGCTCTACCTGCTCCGGGATCAGCCAGTGGGAGCGGCCGGGTACTACCCGAGCTTCCTCGTGATGTACCGGCACCTCACGGACGTGGGCGGCATCCCCGTGCCCTCGCACACCCGCCGGTGGGAGCCGCCGATCGCGTTGTACGTGCCACCGTTCGCGTACGGGGGCCTCGACTACCGCGCGACCATCGTAGCGGTCGCCGGAGAGATTAACGCGACCATCGGGCTGACGCTCCTCACCATCGTCGACGATGCGCCGGCGGTCGGGGTCACCGTCGTCTACAGCGCGCAGGCCACGGCCGATCGCTTTATCATGAGGGAGCGGACGCCCGACTGGTATCCTCGCCGCGGCGAGGTCACGTTTCGAACCCGCTACCAGGAGGGCGACCGCGTCGAGTTCCGACGCATCGCCCGCCACGAGTTGGGCCACGCACTCGGGCTCGGCCACAGCAACGCTCCCGTGCATCTCATGTACCCCCTCTTTCCCACACAGGAAGACTTTCACGCCGACGAGGTGGCCGTGATCCGAAGCCACTACGGCATGCCACGCGGTCTCGACATGACGCGTTTCCTCAATGACTGACCGGAACGTGTCATTGTGGCACGTCATCATGTCTGATCGTTAGCGGAACCGGCGCGGCGGTTGCCGCCGTCTACATCATAACCTGTTGTTCCATAACCGGTTACCTCCAAACTACCGGCAACGCACGGGCTGGCATCCGACGTGCGTGGTGCAAGTGGAGACAGCCCACGAATGGAGGATCCCGGATGATGATGAACAAGCTCACGGAGAAGGCGCAGGCGGCAATGGGAGAGGCCACCGAGCTCGCCTTCCTGCGCAACCACCCCGAGGTGACCGCCTGGCACCTCCTGCACGCGCTGCTGTCCCAGGACGACGGGCTGGCGCCCGCCGTGCTCACGAAGACGGGCGCCGAGCCCGCTCGCGTGTTGGACGTCGCGGAGAAGCACCTGCAGAGCCTACCCACCCAGCACGGCGGCGGCGCGCAGCCGTACCTGGGCGCCGACGCCAAGGAGGCGCTGCAGACCGCGTTCTCCGAGGCGCGCGTGCTCGGCGACGCGTTCGTCTCCACCGAACACCTGCTCCTGGCCGTGGCGCGGGGCGCCAAGGGGGGAGCGGGGGAGTACCTCCGTTCGATCGGCCTCGACCACGAGCGCATTCTGCGCGCGCTGCGCGAGGTCCGGGGCGGCGAGCGCGTGGCCGACCCGAACCCAGAGGAGAAGATGCGCGGGCTCGAGCGCTTCACCGTCGACCTCACCGCGCGGGCCCTGGCCGGCGAGCTCGACCCGGTGATCGGTCGCGACGAGGAGATCCGTCGCGTCAGCCAGGTACTGTCGCGCCGCACCAAGAACAACCCCGTCCTGATCGGAGACCCGGGCGTAGGAAAGACGGCCATCGTCGAGGGGTTGGCGCAGCGCATCGCCGACGGCCACGTTCCCGACGCGCTCGGGGGCAAGCGGCTGCTCGCCCTGGACATGGGTGCGTTGGTGGCGGGCACCAAGTTCCGCGGGGAGTTCGAGGAACGTTTCAAAGCGCTGCTCAACGCCATCCAGTCGCGCGAGGGAGAGGTGATCCTCTTCGTCGACGAGATGCACACCATCGTTGGCGCGGGCGCCGCCGAGGGCTCGCTCGACGCCTCGAATATGATCAAGCCCGCGCTGGCGCGCGGCGAGCTGCATTGCATCGGCGCCACCACGCTGGCCGAATACCGCAAGCACGTGGAGAAGGACGCGGCGCTGGAGCGCCGCTTCCAGCCGGTAATGGTGCGCGAGCCGGGCGTCGACGACACCATCGCGATACTGCGCGGGCTCAAGGAGCGTTACGAGGTGCACCACGGCGTCAAGATCACCGACGGCGCGCTCGTGGCGGCCGCGCGCCTGTCCGACCGCTACATCACGTCACGCTTCCTGCCCGACAAGGCGATAGACCTCATCGACGAGGCGGCGTCCAAGCTCAAGCTGGAGCTGGGCAGCTACCCCGCCGAGCTGATGGCAGTGCGCGAGCGCATCACGCAGCTCAAAGTGGAGGCGCAGGTGCTGGAGAAGGAGGGCGACGCGGAATCCGTGCGCCGCCGGAAAGAGATCGCGCACGGGCTGGCCGAGCTCGAGGAAGAACACCGCGCGCAGGTGCTGCGCTGGGAGAACGAGCGAGCCGCTATCGACGCCATCCGTCGAGCCAAGGGTGCAATCGAGGAGGCGCGGCGCGAGGAGCAACTCGCCCTGCGGGGCAACGACCTGGAAGCGGTGGGGCGGATTCGCTACGAACGCATCCCCGCCCTCGAGAAGGAACTGGAGGAAGCGAATGCGGAGCTGTCCGCGCTGCAAAAGGAGGGCGGGTTGCTGCGCGAGGAGGTCACCGCCGATGAGATCAGCGAGATCGTCGCGCGTTGGACGGGCATTCCGGTCAGCCGCATGATGGAGTCCGAGCGAGAGAAGCTTCTCCAGCTCGAAGAGCGCCTGGCGCGCCGCGTGATCGGGCAGCGCGAGGCCATCGTGTCGGTGTCGGAAGCGATCCGGCGCGCGCGTGTGGGGCTGGGCAGTGCGGCGCGGCCCATCGGGTCGTTCGTGTTCGCCGGACCTACGGGCGTCGGCAAGACGGAGCTGGCCAAGGCGCTGGCCGAGTGCCTGTTCGACGACGAGCGGTCGCTGGTCCGGCTCGACATGTCGGAGTATTCCGAGCGGCACTCGGTGGCCCGGATGATCGGGGCCCCGCCC
>JAOTVO010000425.1 GCA_029863355.1 Candidatus Krumholzibacteriia bacterium | reverse complement strand
CGCCGAGTCGGGAGTGGGGGGGGGAGTCGCACCCCCGGGGGCGCCGAGCCTTGCTATCTTGCCATGTCGTAGGGTTTCTGCGATTGCGTTCTCGGGTGTCCTCTCGGATTCGCACCTGCTGACATTCCTTGGTACGCGGCCCGGCCGCCTCTGGTTCCCAGAATCCACGCCGAAACGTGCGGCCGCGGCTGGTATACTCCGGCTCGCCGGCCGGCCTCGGCGCGGCCGGATGTCGGAAGCGATGCCCAGAAAGCGAAAACTGCCCCGTGTACAGGTGTCCGTCAACATGGCCGTCAGCCTCGACGGGCGCATCAGCACGCGCCGCCGCGAGCAGATCGTGCTGGGAACGCGGCACGACCGTCACCTCATGGACGTCCTGCGCGCCCGCGCCGACGCGGTGGTAGTGGGCGCCGGCACGGTTCGGCACGACGGCTTCCCCATCCTGGTGCGCGACGCCGCCGTCCGCGCCCGCCGCGTCGCGCGCGGCAAGCGGCCGCACCCGGTCAACGTCGTCCTGAGCCGCGCGCTCGACCTGCCCGTGTCGCGCCCCATATTCCGTCGCACCGACACCGAGCGCATCGTGTTCACCACGGGCCAGGCCGGGGCCCGGCGCCTCGCGCGCATTCGTCGCCTGGCCGAGGTGGTCGTCCTGCCGGGACGCACCCTTTCGCCGCCCGCCGTTCTCGACGCGCTGGCCGCGCGCGGGCTGCGGCGCGTGCTCATCGAAGGCGGGGGTGAGATCCACTGGGCCTTCGCGCGCGCGGACTGCGTGGACGAGATCTACGTCACGCTGACGCCGCGTCTCATCGGGGGCGCCGGCGCGCCTACTCTCCTCGATGGCAAGGGGTTCCTCCGGGACGAGCACCGGCGGCTGAAGCTGTTGTCGTGCCGCCGGGTGGGCGACGAGCTGTTCCTGCGCTACCGCGTGCAGCGCTAGCGGCCCAGCTGCTCCTTGATCCGCGCCAGCAGCTCGTAGGGCACGGGCGGCTCGCCCATGTTGTTTCGTCCCGCGAACCCGTGAAAGTCGGAGCCGCCGGAGACGAGCAGCCCTCGCTCGCCGGCGATGCCGCGCAGCCGTTCGACGGCGGACTCGCCGTGGTGCGGGTGGAGCACCTCGATGCCGTCGAAGCCTTGGCCGAGGAGCGCGTGGAAATCGTCGATGTTCTCGAGGTAGTAGCCAGGGTGGGCGACGAAGGCGAGCCCGCGCGCGCCGTGGATGTGGGCGACGGCGTGGGCCGGGCTCATCTTGTACTTGGGAACGTAGGCGGGGGCGTCCTCGCCCAGGTAGCGGGCGAACGCTTCGCGGAAATCCTTCACGTGCCCACCCTCGACGAGGGCCTCGGCGATGTGCGGCCTGCCCAGCGCGCGCTTGCCCGACCGGGAGAGCACCTTTTCCACGTCCAACCGTACGCCGAGACGGGAGAGCTTCTCCACGATCTGCACCCCGCGTCGCTCGCGGGTCTCCCGGAACTTGCGCAGCATGCCCTGCAGCCCGGCGTCGTCCGGGTCGACCCCGTAGCCGAGCACGTGCAAGTCGCGCTCCATGTGCTCGCACGAGAGCTCGACCGCGGAGAGCACCTCAACCCCCGCGCTCGCGGCCGCCGCGGCCAACTCCTCGAAGCCGCCGAGCGAGTCGTGGTCGGCGAGCGCGATGGCCACCAAGCCCTTCTCCCTGGCCATCTCGACCAGCGCGGCGGGCGCGTGCACGCCGTCGGAGTAGTTGGAATGCATGTGGAGGTCTATTTGCCCGTCTTGTCTCATGCGCGCTGTCTCTCCTTGATTAGGTCTTTACGCGGGCCGTCCCGACGCGGGATGATGAATCGAAGCAACGGACCACACCGGGAAAGGAGCCATCCATGAAACGAACATCGGCCGTGCGCCGGAGGAACATCCTACTCTACGCCGCCAGCACCGTCGACCCCAACGCGCTCTACGCGACGCGTTTCTGGGCTCCCGATCCTTTCATTTTCGTCCGTACCGCCGGCGGCAAGCGCGTGTACGTTATGAGCGACCTCGAGATCGACCGCGCGCGCCGCACGTCGAACGCGCACCGCGTGCTGCCGCTC